>CAZKPQ010000058.1:0-5432 GCA_964554695.1 uncultured Gammaproteobacteria bacterium
GGAAAGGCCTGGAAAGTTTATTCTTAATGCGGTCATCCCTGAACGGCTGCTTCGGCCAGGAGAATACTACGTGACGGTCGGAATTTTGGTTTTAAACTTTCGGGTATATGATTTCTTGGAAAACATTGTGGCGTTTCGAGTGGGAGTGGAAGATTTCCCGATGAACTTAGACAGAGAAGGAAAAGTTGCTCCAATACTTAATTGGACAAAGAAAGCGCTACCTTGATGAAATTTTTTCAGAACGAGAAACTTAAAGAATTTCTATCGACACTGCAGTTTGACGATGTTTTTCTAGTGGGACATCCAAAGTCGGGAAACACGTGGCTAGGGTACATGATTGCCTGTCTACTTTTCCCAGAGAAAGCTAAAGGATTGACACTCCCGAGACTAAAAGAGCTGGTACCGCTTATTCATGGGGAAGACCAGCTTATTAGAAACTATCCCGATCGGGCATTGCCAAGGGTATTCAGAAATGAGAATCCCAAGTTTGCTGACCATTATCCCAGCACGATTTATATTGTCAGGGACCCACGGGCAGTGTTAGTGTCCTATTTTCATCATTACCGGGCGGTTCGGGGAGGCACAGAAACGGCGGATTTATTTGTTGAACGCTACTTAAAGGATAATGGCCTTAAGGACTACGAACCGGAAATTAAACCTTGGGACAAACACGTTAGAGAATGGTTAGATAGAAGTAAGCGACAATCGGTTTTGGTAGTGAGGTACGAGGATCTTAGGGCGGAGCCAGAAAAGACTCTTAATACGGTTTCCAGGTATGGGCGGCTTATGGCATCGGACGAGGTAGTTAAACAAGCGGTTCGCTTGGGATCGTTTACGAAGATGAAAGAACTTGAGAAAAAAGCCGGCTCGGAGTCCTTCCCGAAGGAAGCGGTTAAAGACGCAAAACACGCGACTTTCATCAGAAAGGGCAAAGTGGCCGGGTGGCGAGAGGAACTGTCTAGAAAGACAGCTGAAGAGATTGTGAAAGCATATGGATCGTTAATGAAAGAGTTAGGTTATGAACTTAATTAATTTACTTCACCGGCTTTCAAAGGCAATCGGTACGGCAGAGTATTTTGGTCGGATAGAGAAAAAAGGGAAGCCTTGGTTTCGAAGAATATTTCGGCCAAGGGCAGTTTATCTTTTGTGGCCGGGCAAGAAACCGATCAGTAGGGTCTATGGAGCGGAAAGAGGACAATTAATCGATCGATACTACATTGAAAAGTTCTTGGCCAAGAATAAAGATGCCATTTTTGGAAAAGTCATGGAGATACAGGACGACAGGTACACGGCTACTTTTGGAGAAGATAGAGTTACCAAGGCAGACATATTGGACATTGATCGAAAAAATAAGCGGGCGACAATCTACGGAGATTTAAGAAAACTAACGAACGTTACAAATAGTCAGTATGACTGCCTTATCCTGACCCAGGTACTGCATCTAATAGACGACATGGACTCAGCAATTAGTGAGTGTAAGAGAATTTTGAAACCCGGCGGGACACTTTTAGTAACGGTGCCGACAATTAGCCGGATTGATGTGGCTGCCGGAGTTAAAGGAGACTTTTGGCGGCTAACAAGTGCCTCGGCCCAGTACCTCTTTGGTAAACACTTCAGTAAAGAGAAGCTCGTCATTGAAGAGTGGGGAAACGTGGTGTCGGGAATGGGGTTTTGGGTAGGACTTGCTAGGGAGGAATTGAGCCCCGAGGAGCTTTCGGCAAAAGACGAGAATTTCCCTTGTGTGATAACGATTCGGGCGACGCGATGACAAGAGTAATTGACGAGATTGCCTGGCGGATATTACCGAGTACAAGGATTCTTCTCTACCACCGGGTAACTACCCCAGTAAATGATCCATTGAATTTGGCTGTCAGCCCAGAGAATTTCCGAGACCAGCTAAAGCACATTCAAGAGAGGTTTCGAGTGATCTCACTATCGGAACTAGTGGGTGGGCTTAGGAAAAGAAGCGTGGAGAGGGGAACAATTGTTATTACATTTGATGACGGCTTTCGCGACAATCTGGAAGAGGCTTTACCAATATTGGAGGAATTTAAATTTCCAGCGAGCTTCTTTCTAACGGCTGGAGTGATTAGTAAGAGAAAACGCTTTAGTTGGTTGCCGGAAGCAGAGGTCTTAAGGCCAGAGGAGGTAAAAACTCTAGCTAAAAGTAAGTTGGTTACAGTGGGAGCGCACAGCTTGAGCCATCCCCGATTATCAGAACTCTCTTTGAATGACCAAGAAAAGGAGATTAGTGAGAGTAAGGAGATTCTAGAACAATTGGCCGGAAAGGCGATTGATGCGTTTGCTTATCCATATGGGAGAAGAAGTGACTTTACGGAAAAAACAGTCGAGATTTTGAGGGAGACGGGATTTAGCACAGGGTTAACAACAACAAAAGCAGCGGTAGTTGGAAGAACTAACCCTTACCGACTCCCCCGGTATACTATAACTAACATGACCTATCAGGAGTTTAAAAAAAGACTAGCGAGCTTCTCATAGAAGATGGGCAATATGAAGATACTATTTATTGCCAAAGGCAATCACCCGCATACTGCCCGGTGGATCGGACAACTAAAAAACACTGACTTTAAACTCTTTTTCTTCCCGAGCCACGAAGAAAATAGTTTAAATGAAGGCTTTAAAAATGTAACGATTCTCAAATCCTTCTACAGCCAGGAGAGACTAGATGTGAGTGTCAGACAAAGTGGAGTGCCGGTCTTTGGCAAAAGGCAAGAGAGAGTGGGACAGGCGATACTTCAAAAATATGTTCCGAACTATCGCATTAAGCTACTAGCCCACTACATCCGAAAGCTTAAGCCGGACCTAATCCACAGTATGGATATTCAGGACACGGCCGGCTTTGTTCTTGGTGCAAAGGATCAACTGGGCATGGGGATGCCGCGCTGGCTTATGACAAGCTGGGGAAGTGACCTTTACTTGTTTGGACAGTTTCCCGAATACTTGCCGGAGATAAAACGAGTGCTGGCAGAAGCAGACTTTTTTTCAACCGACTGTCAGAGGGATCTTAAACTGGCCTTGGAGTTAGGACTTAGAGGAAAGTATCTCGGAGCGTTTCCTTCTGGCGGTGGATTTGAGTTAGACCAAACAGTGCCGGAGACTAGAGCCGCTGACCGGCGGATAATTCTAGTTAAGGGTAATCAGGGCTGGGCCGGAAGAGCCTTGGTGGGGATTAGGGCTTTGGAGCGAACGGCAGAGGCACTTAAGGGTTATAAAGTGGTTATCTACTCGGCTAAGAAAGAAGAAGTTGTAATCGCTGGACGGCTACTCGAAAAGAGAACAGGCATAGAGACAGAGATTTTATCTGGGGAAATTAGCCACCGGGAGATATTAGGGTTACAGGGGAAGGCAAGAGTGAGTATCGGGCTTAGTATTAGCGATGGAACTCCTAACACAATGCTCGAAGCGATGATTATGGGAGCCTTACCAATTCAATCAGAAAGCTCAGCGGCGGATGAATGGATTGAAGACGGAAAGAATGGTTTATTGGTTCCAGCAGAAGATTCCGACAAGGTGGCAGTGGCGATTAAAAGAGCCTTAAAGGACGATAAGTTAGTAGAGAGAGCTGAAAAGATCAATCGAGAGATAGCAAGAGAGAGATTAGACACTAAAAAAATTCTGCCAGAGGTAATTAAGATGTATCAAACGATAAGTCCAAACTAAGTTTATGTGTGGAATTGTGGGAGTTGTTAGCTTTAGAAAACAGATCCGCAAAGATGCGCTTAAAAGGGCCTTAGGTTTAATTAAACATCGAGGGCCAGATTCAGAAGGCACCTATTTTGATAAGTCGGTAGCCTTGGGCGTAAGAAGACTCAGAATAATTGACCTAAAAACTGGTGACCAGCCAATTTACAATGAAGATAAGTCGGTAGTAGTGGTCTATAACGGGGAAATTTATAACTACGAAGAGTTAAAAGCCAAGTTAGAGGCAAAGGGTCATAAGTTTAGAACTAAATCGGACACGGAAATTTTAGCTCATCTCTACGAAGAATATGGGGAAGAGTGTTTGCAATTTTTAAATGGCATGTACGCGTTTGCAATTTGGGACAAGCGAAAAGAGAAACTTTTTCTAGGACGAGATCAGACGGGAATTAAACCACTGTTTTTTACCGAGCAGAATGGCTATTTGATCTTCGGATCGGAGATAAAGGCAATCTTGGGAACGAAACTAGTAGGTAATGAATTGGACTCTTTGGGATTAGATTATTACATTAGTTTAGGCTACATTCCGGGAGAGCGGACGATTTTTAAGGGAGTTTTTAAACTACCGGCGGGGGCAGCTTTAGTTTACAGCAGACGGGGGATCAAAAAGATAAAAGGTAGGGACTTTCTTAAAGCTCCAACATTTGCGACGCTTGGAGAAACCCTAGAAGACGCGGTTGGCCGACAGTTAGTGGCAGACGTGCCGGTGGGAGTTTTTTTAAGCGGAGGACTGGATTCGACGCTTCTTACCTATTATGTAAGCCGATTTAAGAAAAACGTTAAGTCATTCTCGATTGCGTTTGGGGAACCAGGATTTGATGAATCTAAGTTTGCCAAAATGGCAGCGAAGGCTTTGGGAACGGAACACTTTGAGGAAAGATTCACCAGCAAGGACGTGGGTTTACTTTTTCCGGAACTACTTCGTAAGTTAGATGAACCGTTAGCGGATGCGACAATTTTCCCGACAATGAAGGTTTCCAAACTGGCAAGAAGGGAAGTAACCGTGGCGTTATCTGGGGAGGGTGCGGATGAATTGTTCGGAGGGTATGATTCTTATAGTGATAGCGTAATCCAGTCAACGGTTAATAGCTTGCCACAAACCGTAAGGACACTTGGGAAAGTTATCGGTCGACAGATCCCCTGGCGGTCCAAATATTACCAAAAGGCCCCGGAAATGACGCGGTTTTTAAATAGCTTAGATTATGAGGGACTTTTAAAGCACCTTTATCTGACAGCCGGGATTGACTCAAATAGGACTAAGCAAACGGTGGAAGAACTGGCCAAGGAAGAGTGGTTTAGAGATCTGCAAACATTCCTCGATAATAGGGACTGGAAGCTGTCAAAAAAGCGCCAGTACACTGACACGGTCACTCATTTAAGGGATAGCCTGTTAGTTAAGGCGGACAGAGCATCGATGGTTAATTCACTCGAAGTTCGAGTTCCCTACCTGGATTTGGAAGTTTTAAGTTATGCTTTTTTGAAGATCGATGAACATGTCGGACCCAGTGAAACGAAAATAGCCCTGAGAAAGTTGGCCGCCGGAAAGATCCCCCAAGCAATTTTAGATAGAAGCAAAAAGGGGTTTAGCGTTCCGTTATCGGGGTGGATTCGAAGTAGCTTATATGAGTTTATTAATGACTGGGTCGGTAGAAAAGAACTAGAAGATTATTTTATCCCCGGGGAGATAGAAACAGCCCTAAAAGAGCACCGAG
>CAZKPQ010000059.1:0-5385 GCA_964554695.1 uncultured Gammaproteobacteria bacterium
CGTCTACTTCCAAAAGTACATCTACTTGCCAGCATTTTCTACCATTTATCGTGAGTTCTCCTAGGGCTGGGCTCTTTATCTAACCGAGCACGCTCGAGTTCTGTCTACCTTCGGTGGCCATTATGACCTTGCCGGATATTTAGTTATCGCTCTTTCCCTAGGCTGGAGTTTCTTTTTTGGCGTTAAAGACCGCTTAATCAAAATCGCTCTCGGTCTTTTGGTGCTCGGTGGTTTCTGGCTTCTAATTCTTACAGCCTCCCGTATCTCCTTTGCGGCCTACCTTCTTGGCCTTACTGTGGTCACCTTTCTTTGGACATTTAAAAAGGGGATTGGCTGGGGGATTAGTCGCTGGTTTGTTGCCACCTTCTTAAGTCTTCTTCTCATGCTTTCATTTGGCGATCTCTCTGACCGCTTCCTTCGCCTCGTTCGTGTTTCTGAGCGTCTTGGCGGCTTTCGGGCTATGCTAACCAGTCCCGCTGGTCGTCCCCCAGAAAACGTTGCTCTTCTTGAGAATAATCTTGCCGCCGTTACTTCCCTTTCTGATAAGCCACCCACTCCGATTCGTCCGGCGGAAGTTACCGGCAAAGAGCAACCCCTTTTAGTGGCTGAGAAAACCGCCTCCGGCTCAACTGTCTATGTTGAAAGACAGCGAACTTACTCTAAAAACGCAGTTCTTTTCGATCTCTCAACCGGTATTCGTCTCGACGCCACTTGGCCAAGAGCCATCGACGGCTTTAAGACTAATCCCCTAACTGGCAAAGGCTACGCTACTCTTACTAAAGTTAATATCGAAGACTTTACCGAGGCTGAATCAACAGACAGTGACTACCTAAGAGCCCTCGGGGAAACCGGCCTCCTCGGGTTTCTGACCTTTTTTGGCACTCTTTTTCTCATGGCATACTTAGCCTTTAAATCCCTTGGCGGCATCAGGGATAACTTTCTCTACGCCCTTACCACCGGCTTTATCGGCGTTTTAATCGGCCTTCTTCTTAACGCCACCTATATCGATATTTTTATCGCCAGTAAAGTTGCTTACGTCTTCTGGGGCGTTGCCGGTCTGACAATGGGTACCCTTTACCTAAATCGTGCCAAAATCAAAGAGAATATGGCCCCCCTAAAGCTAGAATTCAATTTAGAAACCTATAAAGAGAATTTCCTTGCCTTTCTTAAATCCGATCGCTTTTGGCTGGGCCTCCTTCTTATCAGTTTCTTTTATCTTCGTCTTCTTCGGCCAGTTGATTTTAAAATTGGCATTAATGATCCTGTCGCCGACTGGCACTCTTGGCGCCAGTCCGACACTTCCGCTGTCACCCGGGAGTTTGTCCGCGACGGTCGTATCAACTGGCTTCATCCAATGTATAACGACCTTTCATCGGTTCCTTCAGGACTACCAAACCCCAATGGTTACCGTTTCGTTGAGTTTCCTCTTTATAATGCCATCGCCTTTTACGTTCGAAGTTTTGTCCCCGAGTTAAATGTTGAGGGCGCTGGTCGGGTAGCTACGATTCTTGCTAACCTGTCTACCCTTGTCTTCGTCTTTCTTATCTGTCGAAAGCTCTTTAGCCGCCGGATCGCTTACCTTGCTGCTGCCCTCTACGGTCTTCTCCCATACAGTATTTTCTATGGTCGGTCGATCCTGCCCGACCCCACCATGGTTGCCTTTTCCTTTGCCGCCCTCTGGGCTGGTCTAAACTTTGTCGAAACTTCTCGTTATCGCTTCCTTCTATTAGCCACCGTTTCCGCGGCCGCCGCCCTTTTAGTCAAACCCTGTGCCATCTTTCTCCTGTTGCCTCTTTTATACTTCTGGTTGGTCGGATTTGGCCTCAACTGGCGAAAATGGCTTCTCCTCGGCCTTCTTTTTGCCATTATCGCTGTTCCCTTGCTTCTCTGGCGCCTCTGGATCCAAAACTTCCCGGAGGGTATCCCGGCCTCTGGCTGGCTTCTAAACGGCGACGGCATCAGGTTTAAAGGCGCCTTTTGGTTTTGGCTGTTTGCTGACCGAATTGGTCGGCTGATCCTAGGCTACTGGGGCCTAGTCCTTCTAGGCTTCGGCCTTGCACGAAAACTTCCCGGTAAGTATTCCCTCTTCCCCCTGGTTCTTTTCTTCTCCTCCGTTGCCTACTTAGTAGTTTTTGCTACCGGGAATGTTCGCCATGACTATTATCAGATCTTAATCGTCCCCGCCCTGACTATCCTGGCTGCCCTCGGGTTAGATCTCCTTCTCTTTGCAAAATCTCCGACTATCCATCCCGTCTTTGCTAAGGTCACCGGCGTTCTTGCGCTTCTCTTTATGTTCGGCTTCAACTTTTATCACGTCCGCGATCTCTATAACATTAATCATCCGGAGATTGTCGCTGCTGGCAAACGCCTCGACGAGTTTACCGACGGTCGCTTTGAGAAAGCTAAGGTCGTTGCTCCCTATGACGGCGACACCGCCTTCCTGTATGCTACTGACCGGAAAGGCTGGCCAATTATGGAAGGAAGTATCGAAGATATGATTAAAAAAGGTGCCCACTTCTATGTTTCTGTTCGTTTTGATAGCCTCACCCTTGATATTCTTACCAACTCAGAGACTATGGAAGAAGTCGAAGCTTTCCCACTTCGTCCTCGAAAGCCTTATCGCCTTATCGAAAAAACCGATCAGTATGTGATTGTCCAACTGGTTCCTGATTCAAAGTTGCCAAGGTAGTTTATGCGCATCCTTGTCTTTACTCCTTATGTGCCTTACCCCCCTAACTCTGGTGGTCAAACTCGTACCTTTAACCTCATTAAAAACCTATCAAAAAAGCACGAGATTACCTCATTCTCCTTTCTCCGCTTTGATCACGCCGAGCCCGATCTGACCGAACTTAAAAAGTACTGCAAAAAAGTTCAACTTTTCCGGCGCAATCGATCCTTTTCTTCCCTAAGTAAAATCTTTAAAACCGGCGTCTCCCCCTACCCTTATCTTGTTAACATGTATTTTGACGCCCGAGTTCGTCAGGCAATCAAAGAAGAGCTACTTCGCGGCAGTTATGATCTAATTCACGTTGAAACTTATTACATTGTTCCCAATCTTCCCGACACCACTGTTCCCGTCCTTCTCGCCGAACAAACCATCGAGTACCTTGTTTACCAGCACTATGCCGAAACCTCCCCTTGGTGGAAGATCTATCCCTTCTGGTCCTTCAAGCCCTTTCTCTATATCGACTCTATAAAGCATAAGTATTGGGAGCAAACTTACTGGCGCAAGGCCAAAAAGGTCGTGGCTATGTCAAATGATGACAAGAAGAAAATGCTCGAGTTAGTTCCCAATCTGGTAGTCAATGTTGTTCCCAACGGCGTTGATCTTGATTTCTTTACCAAAAAGCTTCCTTCCCCTAAGCGTTCCGGGAGTCGACTCCTCTTTGTCGGTAATTTTAACTGGCTTCAGAACCGTGAGGCTGCCGAAGTCCTAGTTAGAGAGGTTTGGCCCCACGTTGTTTCCAAGCTTCCAGAAGCTCAACTCTGGATCGTCGGTCGGGAACCAACTCCCGATATCCGAGCGCTCGGCAGCCCTAACATTATTGTTTCCGATCGGGTTGAAGATATCCGTGAGGCCTATCAGGGGTCTGACCTCCTAATTGCTCCAATTTATGGCGGTGGAGGGACTCGCTATAAAATTCTCGAAGCTATGGCTTCTCATCTTCCGGTGGTTACCACTGAAATTGGCATCGAAGGCATTGGGGCCAAGAAAGGCGTTCATGCGCTTGTCAGTAACGATACTAAAGACCTTGCCAGTTTAGCTGTCCAGGTAGCTTGTGATAAAAATCTAGCCAAAAAAATCTCCGATAATGCTTTTAAGCTCGTTAGCGATAATTTTGAGTGGCAACAAATCGCTAGTAAATTGGATCGAATTTATGAAGAAACCGTCAAAAGTTAACCTTTCAATCATAATTCTAAATTACAATACTTCCGATCTTCTTCGACAGTGCCTAGCTTCTATACCAAAGGAGCCCGACTATGAGGTAATCGTTGTCGATAACGCCAGTAGCGACAACTCTGTCGCTATGGTGAAAGCTAACTTTCCGAATGCCAAAATTATTCAAAGTCAAACCAACCTTGGCTACACTAAAGGTAATAATCTTGCAAAAGGCAAAGTTTCCGGGGACTACGTTTTATTCTTAAACTCCGACACCAAACTTGAGAAGGACACTCTTCCGACTATGGTCGATTTTATGGACACTGACCCCAAAATTGGTATTGCCACCTGTTTGACTCTACTTCCTAGCGGCCAGCTCTATTATGCCAGCCATCGAGGTTTTCCTACTCCGTGGAACTCCTTCTGCTACTTTACTGGCCTAGCTAAACTCTTTCCTAAGTCAAAGCTTTTTGCCGGCTACACTGCCAGTTACTTGCCAGTTAACACCGTTCACGAAATCGACGCCTGTTCCGGCACCTTTCTTCTTATTCGAAAGCCCCTTCTCGATGAAATTGGCTGGTTTGACGAGGACTACTTCTCCTACGGTGAGGACATAGAGCTTTGCTATCAGGTTAAAAACCGGGGTTTTAAGGTTATGTTCAATCCCAAAGTTTCTCTTACCCATTACTGGGGTGCTAGTTCGGGCTTGAAAAGTACATCTAAAAACGTTTCTACCGCCACCTCGGAAAACCGTTTGCGTTGGAATAACGCCCGTTATCAAGCAATGAAAATCTTTTTCGACAAACACTATAAAAACCGCTATCCCTTCTTTGTTCCGCCTCTAATCTACTTAGCCATCAGTCTCACCAATTACTTGCGCCGCTTCACCGATTAATTTATGCATATCGTTATTGATGCCCGTTTCTGGGGACCCTCACACACCGGTCTAGGGGTCTATACCCGAGAACTTGTTACCCATCTTGCTAAAGTCGATTCTAAAAATCGCTATACTGTTCTCGTTCGACGGCCCCTGCCCGAGGTTTCCTTACCGGAGAACTTCAAGTTGGTCATCGCTGACTATAAAACCTACTCATTTTCTGAACAATTTATCCTTCCAATTAGACTTTACCTTTTAAAGCCAGATATTGTTCATTTCCCGGGCAACTACTTCCTTCTCTTTTACTTCGGCAAGACTATCGTTACCATCCACGACCTCATTAAACACCGTTTTCGCGGCCGCCAGTCCACCACTCTGCCTCTTCCCATTTACCTATTTAAATATGTCGTCTTTCTTTTCCTCTTTCGTTGGCTAACTATCGCATCAACCAAGATTATAGTTCCTTCCGAAACAGTAAAAGACGAGCTCATAAAAGAATTTTCCATTCGCCCTGATAAGATTATTGTTACTTACGAAGCACCCACTGTTAAGCCGGTTGCCTTCAAAGGTAAAAAAGAGAAGTTTGCTCTTTACACCGGAAACGCTTATCCCCATAAGAATCTTCCTC
>CAZKPQ010000060.1:0-5273 GCA_964554695.1 uncultured Gammaproteobacteria bacterium
TCACACCCTCGAATCCGTCGGGCAACTCCGGGAGATAGCCAAGGCCAATCAGTCAATCGTCAGGACAATCACTTGGCTTTCTTCGACGGCTACTATTATCACTTAACTAATCTAGTCCGTTCGTCAAAGCAACGGGACCACTTTGGTCGGCCCCCCGTTTCCCCGGAGAAGGGGATAGCCATAAGTAACTTAAGCGACTTGCCTGAGGTCTTCTTCGAAAATCGTCCCAGTCTTGTAGCCGATCCCCTTACCAGGCGTAGTCTTTCCTATGAACTTTTAGCTACTCTGATTACTCCATTAAAATATCTTAAGCGCCTGTTCTATGGTAAAAAAATCCAATCTCACTAAAACCCTGTGGTCAAAGTCCGGCTACTATAAAAAAATCCGTTCCCTTGATAAGTTAGACCATCCCGCTCTTAAAGAAATCTTTTCCCTTACTAGTTCAGCCGGCAGCGTCCTTGACGTTGGTTGTGGCGACGGCACCAAGCTCTCCTTAATGGGCAATCCATCTTCTAAAAAATATGGACTTGAAGTCTCTCCCGAAACCGTCAAGTTGGCTAAAATGGCTCATCCCGACTTTAGTTTCACTGTCGGGGTCGGGGAGTCCCTTCCATACCCGGATAACTTCTTTGAGGTCGTTACCTGTCTTTTTGTCCTCGAACACACCGCTAACCCCGAAAAAGTTATTTTGGAAATTATCCGGGTTACCAAGCCTCAGGGCCACTTTTTTTTACTTGCCCCAAATTTTGGTTCTCCTAACCGGGCTTCACCAAATTTCGCCGGATCTCGTCTCCAAAAGCTTCTCATCGGAATTACGAATGATTTCCTACCTGGGTCTTCCCTTACCTGGGAGAAGGTGACCCCAAAAGTTGCCACCCTTGCAGATTTTACTTCCGACCTCGACACTACCGTCGAGCCCTATCTTGGCTCGCTATTGAAGTTTCTTCGGCGTTTTCCAATCAAGGTCAAAAAGTCCTCCTCATCGTGGCCTATGGAGTTACCTAAAGTCGGCCAGCTTCAGCGTCTCTTTCGAACTCTTGGCGAAACCGGTCTTTACCCGTTTAATAATTGGGGCCCTCATCTTTATCTAATCGGCCAAAAGACATGAAGACCCTTTCCCTAGTCGATTTAAATATCGAAGGCCGCTATCACCTAGAAGAAGTTTTCACTTTCTTCAAGCAAAATCGTCCGGATATTATTCTTCTCCAAGAAGTTTACGAGCCAGATCTTCTAACGTTGGCAAGTGAACTGGGTATGTCTTCCCACTTTGCCCCGATGAGTTTGAGAGCGTCAACCTACCATCCGTCGCCTGATCAGAAAAATATCCCCCTCTTTCCCTGGGGAGTCGCTATTCTAACTTCCCTAAAGCCACTTTCAGTAAGTAATTATTACTATTCTGGATCATCGTCAGATATCCCCACTTACGGCACTGAATTAGTGGGTAAAACCAACAAGGTCCTAGCCTCAATAGTTATCGATGATTTGGGCAAACCCGTAACTATTTCCACCACCCACTTTACTTGGGCCCCAAGTGGCCAGGCTACCCCTAAGCAGCGTCAAGACTTAAAAACCCTTCTAGCAAAATTCCGACAATCTGAAAATCTTCTTCTTGCCGGCGATTTCAATGCCCCCCGAGGCGGGGAAATTTTCGATCGATTGGCCGAGGAGTTTATTGACTGGATCCCAGCTGATATTACCACTACTATTGATGGTACCCATCATCGGGCAGGCCATTTAAAATTAGTTGTTGATGGTCTTTTTACCACTCGTGGGCTGGAGGTAGCAAACGTTGCCACCGTTAGTGGCTTAAGCGATCACTTAGCTATCAAATGCCAGTTAACCTTGCCATGAAAGTCGTTTTTCTAAATCTTTACAGTGGCATTAACAGTCGGGGAGCCGAGAGTTTTCTCCACGAGCTTGCCCCCCGTCTTGCCCCCGGCCGGGAATTATTTTTAATTTCCGCCGCTCCTACAAGTTTGAAAAATGTTCAGTCTATCAATATTCCTGTCCCCATCTTCCAACCTCGGCAGAATTTCTCAATCGGCCCCCTCCTGGCCATATTAAAACGGTTCTTCCTGGATCCTGCTCAAATCTCCGCCATTATCTTTACTCTTAAAGCCCTACCTACCCTTCTTCGTCTAAAACCGGATATCATTCTTCCCCATAACGGCTTCTGGCAACTTCTAATTTGTAAGCTTATCAGTATTCGAGGCGCAAAAGTGATTGTTATTGGACATTCTGGCCCAGGTTGGGATGAACGTTGGAATCTTTATTTGAGGCCTCACCTCTTTGTTGCTACCACTACCCCTACACTCGACTGGGCCCGAAGAACCGCCCCTTGGACTAAAGCTGTTCTTATTCCTTATGCCATTGATCCGTCTCCTTGGGAAAGTGTCGCCCCAAAATCTCTACTGCTCGAAAAGCCAATTATTCTTTGTCCAGCCGCCGCCGAATCAACTAAACGAATTGATCTGGCTCTTAAGGCCGTCGCTAAATTACCCCGCGGTAGTCTCTTGCATTTAGGTACCGGCCGGGAACTTGAATCCTTAAAAGCCCTTGGCCTAAAGCTTCTTGGCCCCAAGCGTTTTCTCTCAAAAGCCGTTTCTTATGAGGAGATGCCAGCTTACTATAAAGCTTCTGATGTCGTCACTCTTCCTTCCCATCCTCAGGAAAACTCTCCGATGGTCTTTCTTGAAAGCCTCGCCGCTAGCAAACTGGTTGTTACGACAGACACTCCCCGTTTCCGGTGGATCTTAGAAGATGAAGCGGAGTATGTTACTCCCGAAGACACTGATAACTATGCTCAAGGTCTAACAACTGCCATTAACCGAAGCCCTCTTGCAAAATCTCATGCCCTCCAAAAATTTACTTGGGTCAATGTTCTAAAGTCTTATGAAGACGCTTTCAAAAATCTTGTCTCTTAAAAAAATTGATTTGTTTGTTATTGGCTTCCTTTTGGTGTTTTCCACCGTTCTTTTAACTATTGACATAACTAAACCCCTTAATGGTCACCACGATTACAATAATCGTTACCTATCCGAGGTTGTTACCAACTACTTAAAATTTGGCCCTCTTCCCCTTCGTTTTGGTCAATTTATAGGGCAAATTAGTTTTCCTCCCGATTTTACTTCCGCTTATACCCATCACCCAATTGGCGTTCCTCTTCTTCTGGTTCCTTTTATTGCCCTCGGCGGGCCAACTCCGTTAGCCATTCGCCTCCTGCCCACGCTCTTCTCCCTTCTTACCGTCTGTCTTTTCTATCTGGTACTCCGTCGTTTTTTTAGCACTAGAGCCTCAGTCCTAGCTCTAATTTTCTGGATCACCACCCCAATGTTTCTTTACTTTGGCAAGATGACTGACCATGAGGTTCCGACCCTCTTTTTTATTATCCTGACTCTTCAGGCTTACCTACGTAAAAATTCCCGCCTACTTTTTCTTAGCCTTGCCCTTGGTCAATGGATGGGGTGGCCTGCCTACTATCTTGCCGGTCTACTCTTTCTTGTTACCTTTGACTGGCGCCTAGTCCTTCTCTCGCTTACTAATTTTTCTATCTTTCTTCTCCACACCTTTTGGCTTACTGGGTCAGTTGTCGGTGGGGGACTTCTGGAAATCTTTCTTTTCCGAGCCGGCCTTGGTCAACTAGACTGGGTAGTTGAGAATTATACTTGGGTCCAATGGCTTACTCAGGAACTTCGCTGGCTTTATCGGTTTTTCACTCCGCCGCAGTTCATTGTGGTTGTTCTTACTGTAATTTATACCGCCCTTTCCGTTACCACCAGAAAGCTTACCCTTTCTAAGGCTAATCTTATTTGGCTCACTTTCGCCGGTATTGCCACTATTCACATCTTTCTTTTCCGAACCGGCGCTTGGCGTCATGACTACTGGCTCTATTACTTTCTCCCATTCTTCTCCTTTGGCATAGCCACCGCAATCTCGCATCTAGAGAAGAAATTTCCTAGACAAACTACTGTTATCACTCTTTTATTCTTAGTTTTTGTCCTTCTAGGCGTTTATATCTCCGAGCCCTTCTTCTGGGCTCTTCAGACCATGGTGGTCAATTAGATTCTCCGGTAGATCAACCGGTCACCTTCCTTGTAGATTAGTTTGTACGAAGGGCTAGTTTCTAATTTCATCCTAAATTCATCCAGTTGGTAATTCATAAGCGGCCAATAGTTGTTAGGGTTCTGCTGGGCTCGTAAATCAACGGCAATAATTTCCGGGTTATACTGGTCAAAATCAAGTCTTATAAGCATTACATCGTGTGTGTGGGTTAACTGAACAGCTAAATTGTTCTGAGTCATTACCTTTCCCTCTGCCGGGATTTTGGCAATAAACTCCCTCAAAAAATCGAGATTTTTCGTGTGACTATAAAAGGCCGGGTTTGTCGCCAGTCCCAAGGGCCCGTGGTAGTAGAACCGGTGGATAAAAAGGGTAATTAGAATAATCACAATTCCGTGGATCCATACTATTTTTTTATAAAGCTTGAATCTTAACAACTCTTTTACTCCCAAAATACTTCCATAAGTCAAAAGTACTGCTGCCATTAGGTTATAGTGCAATCCCAGATCCCACTTAGCCGGCCCTGACTGCAGGGCAAATCTCCCTACATACTCCTGAAGTATCGCCGGTAAAAAGGCTGGGGCTCCTAACGGCAACCCTCCAAAAGTCACTAGCGATACTCCAACCGTTTGTAGTTTAATTGGCGGTGTTACCAAGTTGACTAATATTTCTTTTAGATTAAGTGCCACCATTTGGTAGTAATAAGGCTTTCCAAAGACAACTGGAATAATGACCTTCGTCACCGCGAAGTAGTACAAAAACGCCAATATCACTACCGCCGCTCCTTGCCGCCACTCCCGTCTTAAAATTAAATAAACCCCGATTCCGGCTGCCAGCGTTACAAATGTTTCTTTGAACCCCAAGGTCATAAGTAAAAAAACCCAGAACCACCGCCACTTTTTTTCTGTCAAAAAGTAGAAGGTTAGTGCCAGCGTCAATGTTGCCGGCAGTTCGGTGTGAAAGTTGGCTATAACGGCGTTCTGGGTTCCTACAAATAGCGTAAAACTGACGATAATCGCTAGCACCATCACCCGGCTCGTGACAAGTTTTCGAGCAATTAAAAAGAGAACGAACGCCGCTCCTACTAAGAATAGGTTCTCTAATACTAGAAGAGCCTCATATCGGTCCGAAATCCAATAAATCGGCGTTAGAAGGTAAAGAGACGGGTTAAAGTGGTCGGCAAGTTGAAGAAGCGGAGTCGGCTCCAAATGATC
>CAZKPQ010000061.1:0-5162 GCA_964554695.1 uncultured Gammaproteobacteria bacterium
ACACGCTGTCGATTCTAAGTCCCGAGGCAAAGTGCTCTAGTTCGTCCCGAATCTGGACTGCTAGTTCTCGGGTCGGTGCAATAATAAGTACTTTCTGCCCTGGGTCGCCAGCTACTTTGTGTACTAGGGGAATAAGAAAAGCTGCCGTTTTCCCGGTTCCCGTGTTAGCCAGTCCGACAATATCCCGCCCCGCTAAGATGTGGGGTATCGCCTGGTCCTGAATCGGTGTCGGCGCGGTAAACCCCTTTCGGACAATATTGACCTTTAGTTGATCGCTAATTGCCATCTCTGAAAAGCCCATTGTTGGCACAAAGCTCTCCTCTGGTTTGTCTTCACTTCCCAGCTCTTCATTTTGGGTTAAGTTACCAATAAAAACCGTTGGGTCAAAAAATCTCTGTCGGTGTGTTCCCGCTCCCCGGAAACTAACCACGCTATTTCTTCGACCTCGATATTTGTTCGAGTAGTAATGCATATAAAATATAAATAGTATTTGCGGATTTCCTGCCTAAGAAAAATTCCGAAGTATTTTAGGAGTAAAGATACAGTTCTAAAAGAAAAATCTTGAGGTACCTTTATCTTACCAATTTAAACGGCCTCTTGTTTTAAGCAGTTGTAAGTATTATACCACAAAACTCCCCCAAGAGCCACCGCCCCCCCTAATGTCAGTTGGACTTTAGTTACCATGCAGCCCCACTTATCTTTAGGGGGCCAATTTTTATATCTTGGTTTTTTAATTTAAGTGAAATTATAAAAAGACCCGTTAAAAAGATAAGTATTATTGTTGTTCCCAGGGTGGTATTAAGTTTCCAAAGCGAAGGGTAATTAACTAGAAGAACTAAGGGATATGCCAGATAGCTAAATTGCACTGTTGCTGAGACCATATGCCAGTAGCCCCCAGCATTCCAATGCCAGGGCTTAGGCATAATCCATTCTTTCCAAGCACTAACGGCCATGAATACGTGTAATCCTCCCATTGCCAAAAATCCCAATATTATTGCTAGTCCGACACTTTGGATGCTAATTATTATGTCCGCGCTTAGTATATAGTTCAAAACTACTATATTAATTAACCCCGCTAGTATAACGTCCATAACTACTCCCCACCAATTGCACCCGGAAAAATTCTTCGGCCTGGGTTTAAAAAGACCGAACATTTTTCTATAAATTAGAACCGGAATTAGCCAATTAACGAAAGCTGTCAACAAGGCAACCAGAAAGAAAAGTAGTAATACTTCTAGACTAATCACTTCTTACAGTTTAATAAAAAACGGTCCCACTCTCTTGTTAATTATGTTTCCGATAGCACAAAACCCTTCGAGGCTCCATATTGTAGAAACCCGGCCAGATCTAGCTTGGTGTTTTCAATCCCACAGTCGGTAAAACTGCTCCCAGCCGTTAAAGCGCCGGTAAAGTCAGCTCCCGTAAGATTGCACTTTTCAAAACACACTTCCGTTAAGTTAGCTTTTTGGAAGTTCGCCTGACTTAGATCACAAAAAGAAAAAACTGTTCGTGATAAATCACTATTTACAAACTTAGCCTTTGTTAACTTTAATTCCTTTTTCTCTCCCTTACCGCCAGCTTGGTATTTCACAAAAACGCAGTTAATAAATATCCCGCCTGAAAAGTCGCAATCTCTCATCTCAACTTCCGAAAAGTCTAGGTTGCTTAGTTTGCTTCCCGGAAAAGAGCACTTACTAAAGTTAGTCAGATCAAAAACTACTCCGGATAAATCAGTCTCTTCGAAAACGCAGTTTTTAAATGAACTGAAGTGTAAGTTGGCTGCAATAAATCTGCAGTGTATAAAGTGACTGTCTTCAATATCCTCTCCCCGTAATTCCTCCCCTGAAAACGTTTGGTTTCTATAGTTCACGCCCTCATTCTACCAAGAAGTTCTGGGCAGAACACACTAGGGGAGAGCCTTTCTTTAAACTACCCGTTAGCCATTAGTTTTATAAGTGGCGCGATTAGTTCTACCCCGCAAACACCACATTTACCTTTATAAGCCTCGTTTGTAGCTTCAATAAGAATAAATGGGATCCCAAGTGTCGGGACTTTTGCCACGCATCTTTTCCCCTCCTTCGTTCTGTGTTCCGTACACACGCTTAGATTCCCCATACAATCAATAAATACCCCGACCCGCTGGATATCTTCCGCCATTTTTTTACTTAGCGCTAAAGGAGAGGGCCGATAGTTAAAGTATAGCAGGTGGCAAAAGTTCTGCGTTGAGGTTAGAAGTCCATTTGCAAAACTACCTTTGGGCTAGGTAGCTTTTTATATGCCGCGGCTTCACTCGCGAGAAGTCCCGGGTCGAAAAGCTCCAACACATCTTGTCTTGCAGCTTCGTCCACTTCACTCTTAAACGACCAAAACCGTTCCCAAAGTGGCGCCTGGTTGGGTAGCCAACCGTAGATCTTATTTCCTTTCCCGTCCCCTCGTAGCTGGGCTTCATAATGACTGACAATTGTATTGTTCCACCCGGGAATTTTGTCTCCGATTACCACAACTTTTTCTTCTAGTGTCGAGGCGTACCAATCACGAATCGGGAAGACGTCCCTTCCAAGAATGCCGTTTATTTCTCTAGTCTCATCGGCTGAAACGCCACTGCCTATGTGTGTCATCGCGATAACCGATAGTTCCTCCGGAACCCCGCTTCCTATAAGAAGGTCGTATCCCAGAAGTCCGTGGTGGCCATATTTCTCTGTAATCTCCGTTAGTTTCTGTTCGGTAGCAATTCCCCAGGCCACTCGACCAATATCCCGCAGCCATCCCATTAGCCAAACTTTATGAACGTCAATACTTACATTATTCTCCTTTATCTTGGTAGCAATCTGAGCTGAAAACTTGGCCACGTTTGCTATGTGGCTAAGAACCGTCACTTCTTCATACCACGGTAAGTTAACTGCTTGAAACTTAGCCAGATAAGCAAAGATTTTTTGAACCGAAATTGGATTCCCTAAATCAATAGGCTTAAGAAGGTCTTCAGAGGTGAAAGGGTCCCCGTTAGGCGTACTTCAATTATATCAAGTGTGAGTAGCTTTTAGGGACTGCCCATAATTGAATACGCTGTTCCACTTATCGGGTTAGTTCACAGCCCATGATCTCGATAAATTAAAACCGTTTAGTTAATTAGCGGAGTTGATTGTCTGGACCGAAGAAATAGATGTCAGCTTCCAGCTTTATTTGCCGGCCTTTTTAATTGATTCAAGGTCAATTTTTTTCATTGGCAAAAAAGCCGCGGTAACCGCGTCAGCTTTTTGAGGGTCTCTCATCAATTCGTCTAAAATCCTTGGGACTACTTGCCATGTAACACCGAATTTATCTCTGCACCATCCGCATTGTTCTGCTTCAGGAACCGCTGAAAGTCTTTCCCAGAAGAAATCAATTTCTTCTTGTGTTTCGCACTCAACTATAAAAGAAGTAGACCCATTAAGTTTGAATTGGTCATAGGGACCACCGTTTAAAGCCATGAAGCTAATTCCATCAAGTTCACATTCAACTGTTAGAACGGATCCCTCAGGTCTACCAGAAACTTCTTTAAATTCAGGGGCCTTAGGTGCTTTTGTAAGATCTCCAAGCTTTGCTTCGTGCTTACCGGGGGCCGATTTAAAAGTATCAATGTAGTATTTTATTGCCTCTTCTCCGTCGTTGTTGACAAACCAGATGCATGTAATAAGTCTACTCATTTTGTTTATTCTAACAGATGCTACAAAAAATCATGGGGTTTTAATAAGAAAACCCTACTCCACCTATTGATGATTTCTCAAACAGCTCAAATTTAACTTGCGAACAACTTTACCAAAGACTCTCTACTCAGTTCTGTTCTGTAATCAATCGTGCTTCCATGGTCGTCCTTAATGTCGTTAGTAACCCAAAACCGTGAAGGAACGAACTTATAAACCCTATACTCATTTTCACCTGTAAACTCTTCAAGACTAGGCGTGGGTTCTTTCAGTCGCTCGTGCTCTAACTTTAAGCCCTTTTCTATCTCATTCCTATCGTCCAGTTCTAATGTTATCCCTTCGGCATAAACACCCTTTCCAGTCCATTTAGGGGCTGTCGAGTCAAATATGACTAATGAGGTTTTCTGATTCTCTCGAACGTTTGTTGAATGGCGACTGCTTTTAGGTGAAAGAAAGTAAAAATTCAGCTCTGTATCATAGGAGATAAAAAGAGGGGTAACCCATGGAGAGTCGGTGTTTCCACTAGTTCCCAATGTGCCATAAATATTTTCTTGGATAATTTGTTTAGCTTCATTTAGGAGTTTATCCATAACGATTTATTATAGTTCGGATTACGTCTATCTGCTCTCCAGTTACAACGCTACACGAACTGTACGAGCCTGGATTGAGGATACAATTTCTGTGCTGAGGTTGTATAGCAAGCTCAAATTGGACACTAAACATCCAGCTTATCAGCTAGCTTTCAATTCCTGAGTTGCTTCTCATCTTCTCTAGTATGCTGTCTATCTCTTTTGGTGTTTTGGGTGCTTCAGATAATTGGTTTAAGAGTCGAAACGCTTTGGGTGCAAATGCTCCTGTTAAATCACCCCATACTTTGATTGCTTGTATTGAATCTGAGTCTCTACCTTTTTCAATTATGTGAGAGAGTCGTGTCATTATCCTATCAATTGAGAGTCCGTTAGCCTCACTCGCATCCTTAACAGCCTTCAGAATGTTATCGTTAGTTATCAATCTGTGCCCTGCTAGGCGTGAGTATTCATCCCCATTACCATATCCTGCCATCTGAGCAGCTTTGGTAGCATTTCCGTTAGTGGCAATATAGGCATCAACAAACTTCTGATGTTTAGGTTTCAAATCCTGAGACATATTAATTATTAAGAGGAGAATCGAAGGAGAGGGGGTATATCTAAGTATAGCATAATATATAGGATATGAGACCATTTTTTGGTAGAATACATCTTAAAGCTGGGTATTTCGTATGAATGACATCCTGAAACAAATCGGTAATAATATAAAGAGGTATAGAGAAATTAAAGCGGTTACTCAAGAGGAACTTGCTAGGTTGTGTAAGCTACACAGAAATTACATAGGTTCGGTAGAAAAAGGAGAGCGGAATTTATCAGTTCTCTCCTTACAAAAAATTGCAGACGGATTAAATGTCAAAATAGAAAGGTTAGTAGAATGACCAACCATACAAAAAAC
>CAZKPQ010000062.1:0-5146 GCA_964554695.1 uncultured Gammaproteobacteria bacterium
TCCGATTCCTTCAGGCGAAACCTACAATACCTATTTGCGAAAGTTAGTGGACGAGCGACTGAAAAACCGCTACTCAGAAAAAACTCCCGCCGTTGCCGCCCGTATTGAGCACGAGCTAAAAATAATTGAAAAAATGGGCTATGCTTCGTACTTTCTTATCGTTGCCGACTTTGCTAACTGGGCTGTTAGCCAAGGCATTCAAAGAAATGCTCGCGGATCAGCCGCCGGGTCGATTGTTTCCTATATCTTAGGCATCTCCACTCTTGATCCTCTCGAGTATAAGCTACCCTTCGAGCGGTTTCTTCATGAGGCTCGCCCGTCACCGCCAGATATTGACATGGATCTGGCCGACGACTCTCGAGAAGCAGTTCTTGAGTATGTTAAAGGAAAGTACGGCGAAGAAAAAGTTGCCCAGATTATTACTTTTGGAACAATGGAGGCTAGGGCTGCTGTTAGAGACGTTGCCAGAGCTTTGGGTCAACCCTACGCTGTCGGCGACCGTCTCGCTAAACTTATTCCCCAGGGTACTCAAGGTTTTCCCATGTATATTGAGCGAGCTCTTGAACTTAGTCCCGAATTAAAAGAAGCCTATGAAAAAGAGGAAGATACAAGGAAAATCATTGATCTTGCTAAAAAGGTTGAGGGTGTCTCCCGCCACGCCTCCGTCCATGCTGCCGGTGTTGTCATCGGCGATAAGGACTTAACCGAATACACCCCTCTTCAGCGGGATCCCCGGGGTGGCAAGCTTATTACCCAGTATGACATGTACTCGTTAGACTTAAACGCAAGTAAGCACGCTGTCGGCCTTCTGAAGATGGACTTTCTAGGCCTTCGAAACCTTACTATCCTTGGCCAAGCCTTGAAATTTGTCAAAGCTACTAAAGGCCTCGAAATAAACCTCGAAAAAATTCCCCTAGACGACACCGAAGTATATAAAATGATCGCCCGTGGCGACACTACCGGCGTTTTCCAACTCGAGTCTGCCGGTATGCGTCGTCTGGCTAAGGATCTCAGACCCTCCGTAATCTATGACTTGGGCGCTATGGTTGCCCTTTTCCGGCCTGGTCCAATGGAGATTATTCCCGAGTTTATAAAGAGAAAGAAAAACCCCCAGTCAGTTGAATATCTCCACCCCGACCTGAAGTCAATTCTTGAAGAAACTTACGGTCTTATCATCTATCAAGAGCAGGTTATGGAAATTGCCCACAAGATGGCCGGCTACTCTATGGCCGAGGCCGACGGTTTTCGAAAGGCCATGGGTAAAAAGCTCCCCGAACTAATGAAAAAAGAGGGCGAGAAATTCAAAACCGGCCTTGTAGCTCAGGGCTATTCTAAAGAGCTCGGCGAAAAACTCTTTGCCCTTATCGAGAAATTTGCCGCTTACGGCTTCAACAAGGCCCATAGTGCAGACTATGGACTAATCGCTTACCAAACTGCCTATATGAAATACCACTACCCAGTCGAGTTTATGACCGCTATGCTCACCGCCGAATCTCGGGGCAATACCGGTGACACTAAAAACGAGAAGGTCCAAATGTGTATCGAGGAGTGTAAGCGAACGAAAATCGACGTTCTTCCTCCCGATATTAATAAATCCCACGTCGAATTCGTCATTGAGGGGGACAGCATTCGCTTTGGTCTCTCAGCCATTAAAAATGTCGGTGAGGCAGCCATTGATAGTATTCTTAAAGCCAGAAACTCCGATGGTTCTTTCCAGTCTCTTTCCGATTTCGCCCGAAGAGTCGATCTCCAAAAGGTAAACCGCAAGGTTCTTGAAAGCCTTATTAAAGCCGGTGCTATGGATCGCTTCGGTAACCGAGCCTCGATGCTTGCTGCCCTTGATAAGCTTATTCAGCAGTCTCATAAACTTTCCCAGACGGTAGCCTCAGGTCAGACTGGTCTATTCGATTCTGGTGATGAACCTGAGTCAAAATCCGCTATCAGTGTGTTTGATTTACCCCCCCTTGAGGAACTGCCTCGAGAGCAGCTGCTTTCCTTTGAACGGGAATTTCTTGGCTTCTATCTTACCGAGCATCCTGCTAAAAAGCTTCTTTCAAAAATTGGCGATATGGTTACCCACGACATTGCTGATATTACAATCGAGGATCATACTGGAAAGCTAGTTACGGTCGGCGGTATTGTTTCCACCGTCCGTCGAATCTTTACTAAAAAAAATAACGAGGAGATGGCTTTCGTCACCATCGAGAGTCTATCCGGAGCAAAGCTGGAATGCGTCATCTTTCCTAAAATCTATAAGGAAAACGGTAATAGCTCTTACTGGAGTGAAAACGCCGTTGTCATCTGTTCTGGCCGGGTCGACGCCAGGGAGGATCGGATGTCCCTCATTGTCGATAAGGTAAAAAAAGTAAATTAACGGCTGTAACATAGGTTACAGATTAGGCTTCCATTAAACATTAGTCTTAGTTTCCAGGGGCCATAACTGTGATAACCTGGAAGAAGAAATTCAAATACCAAAAAGTTCAATTAAGAGCCGAAAGGCTCTTTTTTTGTGGCCTATGATTTTTACTGAGGAAGAATCGGCTTTGATAAATCGGAAATTACCTTCTCCTGTCCTTGCTTGTGACCGTCTCTGGGGCTGCGCAGCTATGGCTGAAATATTAGGGGGCTTTCTTGCCTTTGGTCTTACTTATGAGGCCGCCCCATTTGTAGCCGTCATTGGATTAGCCTTCTCAGTTGACGGAATCTTAATGTCCCGACCCAGCTACGCTCTTGTAAGAGCAGTTAGACACGTAATTACTCGCGAATCTAAGCCTCGGCCAGTCGAACCCACTACCGTGACAACCACTTCAACACGTGATAAAATTACTCCATGACAGTTGACTTTCAGGTTGGCGATACGATCCGTGTTCATCAGAAAATTCAAGAAGGGGAGAAAACCCGAATTCAGGTTTTCGAGGGGGTTGTAATTAAAATTGACCGGAATGCCAAAAGCTTTACCGTTCGAAAGATATCAGACGGGGTTGGCGTTGAGAGGATCTGGTCATTAACCACTCCCTGGGTTGAAAAAATTGAGGTAAAGAAAAAAGCCAAGAAAATTCGTCGCTCCAAACTCTATTATCTCCGGGGCCTCACTCAGAAAGAAGCTGCAAGGGTCGTAGCCTAATGTCAACGATCTCCCCTCGCTGTGAAGTGTGTAAGAGTACTGCCGAAATAACCGTCAAGCACCAAACCCGCGTTCCTCTTTTTCTTCTTCAGTTGCTCGGGCGAGAGCCTCAAATTAGCACTATAATTAACCGACCAGAAGGTTGTGTTTTAACTCATCGGTCATGTGTATTAACCCTCTACCGCCCACCTAATCCTGACAAGCCTGAAAAATTCGTTTTCGATCCTTAGCTTTTCTTCATCTCGTGCTTAAGGTAAAATATTAGTCGCCCGGGGCGTTAGCTCAGCGGTAGAGCAGTTGCCTTTTAAGCAATTGGTCAGAGGTTCGAACCCTCTACGCCTCACCCACAGCCGCCATCGTCTAGAGGCCTAGGACACCAGATTTTCACTCTGGTAATCGCGGGTTCGAATCCCGCTGGCGGTGCTAAAAGCCCCGAAAAGGCGGCTTTTTTAGTGCATGAACAATATTCGAAATGTCGCTATTATCGCTCACGTTGACCATGGCAAAACTACCCTGGTCGATGCCCTTCTTAGGCAATCGAAGACTAAGCTGGATAAGGACGTCGCTTCTGAGCAAATTCTTGATTCTAACGATCTCGAGAGAGAGCGGGGAATTACCATTTTCTCTAAAAACGCCTCCGTTGTTTGGCAAGACACCAAGATTAATATAATTGACACCCCGGGTCATGCCGATTTTGGGGGCGAAGTCGAGCGCGTCTTAAAGATGGCTGACGGCGCTCTCCTTCTTGTTGACGCTAAAGAGGGTCCGATGCCTCAAACCCGCTTTGTCCTTAAAAAGGCCCTCGAGATTGGCCTTAAGATTATTGTTGTCATTAATAAAATCGACAAGGCTGACGCCCGTCCCGAATATGTTCTTGGTAAAACCTTTGACCTCTTTGTCGAGCTTGGAGCCAGTGAAGAGGCAGCATTTTTCCCAGTTCTCTATGCCGTCGGCAAAGACGGTGTCGCCGGCCCTACTCCCGATAGATCAAAAATGTCCGATATATCTCCAGTGTTCGAGGCGATCCTTAAAGAAATTCCGGCTCCAAGTGGTGACCCCAACCGGCCTCTCCAGCTTCTGGTAACCGCCATCCGGGGAGATAACCATAAAGGTCGAATCGCTGTCGGTCGAATTTCAAACGGTCAAATTAAAAACCGCCAAGAAGTTGCTCAAATAAAGTTTGATGGCTCAATTAGTAAATTTCGTCTCACCAGCCTAATGACCTTTGCCGGGCTAGAAAGTGTCGAGACTGATCAGGCTATCGCAGGTGACATTATCGCCTTAGCCGGTGTTCCCGATGTAAATATCGGCGAGACCATTTCAGATCCTCTGGCCCCGACTCCCCTCCCAGTTTTAAGTATCGAGGAACCAACCGTCAAAATGACATTTATGGTCAATAACTCTCCCTTTGCCGGCCGCGAAGGCAAATTCACCACCTCTCGTCAGATTCGCGAACGTCTCTATAAAGAACTAGAAACCGATATGGCCCTAAAAGTTTCCGATAACCCTGACGGCACCTGGGAAGTCTCAGGTCGCGGCGAACTCCATCTGGCTATCCTAATCGAGCGCTTGCGCCGTGAGGGCTTCGAGTTTCAAGTTTCCCGTCCTAAAGTCATCGAGAAAACTATTAACGGTAAAAGGTTGGTCCCCTTCGAGATGGTTTTTATTGAGGTTCCCGAACAGTTCGCTGGAACCGTTATCCAAAAGATGGGTCTTCGCCACGGCGAGCTCAAAGACCTTCGCACCAATAATGGTGTTAGTTTTTTCGAGTTTCTTATTCCCACCCGTGGCCTTTTAGGCTATCGAGCCGAGTTTATCGCCGATACCAAGGGCCTTGGCATCTTAAACACTTCCTTTTTTGATTTTGCTCCCGATTACGATTTCTGGCGTGACCGTGATCAGGGCTCATTAGTTTCCTTCGAAACCGGCCAAACCACTCTTTATTCTTTAACTTCCGCTCAAGCCCGTGGCCAGCTTTTTATTGCCCCCGGCACAGTTGTTTATAAAGGTCAGGTGATCGGT
>CAZKPQ010000063.1:0-5103 GCA_964554695.1 uncultured Gammaproteobacteria bacterium
ATTAAGAGTCTCGGTTTTAACGTCACCATGGCCGAAATTGAGTCCTTCGCCCAAGGCGAGGCTATTGGTCGTCCCCATATTGCTCAAGCGATCTTGGCCAAGGACGAAAACTTAAAAGTAATCGACCACTTAATGGACGAACTAAAAGTTGCTAAGGAGGGGAATGCTGACCTGCAAGAACTCTACAATCATGCCCAAGCCAACGACTACTGGCAGCGTATCTTCGATCTCTTCTTAGATGATCGGGCCTTTAAGAAAAATATCTATGTTCACTATCTTCTAAACCTTTCGCTTGACGAGGCCGTTAAGCTCATTCGAGAGGCAGGCGGTCTTGCTTTACTTGCTCACTGGAGCTACGTCAAAAAGAAGGTTACTCCGCAGCTAGTCGAAAAACTCTGTCAGGAAAAAAGACTCGACGGTCTGGAAACAACTTATGCCTTCGCGAATGAAGCTTATCAGCCCGAGCAGTCATTCGACTCGGATATGACCTATCTCGCCGGACTGACCGATAAATATAGCCTTATTGAAGGTGGCGGTGGAGATTTTCATCGACCCGAGGACTTCACGACCATGACTTCACCTCTTAACTCTGCTCTCGCTAAAAGGACTCGAGGTATGACTGGGAAAATTTTAGAACGCCATCCTGACCTCGATCTTACCTGGAGTTCCCTTACCAGGTAGAATCTTCTTGTGGGAAAGTACTTGACCGTTACTCGAAATAGTCTGCAAAACTCTCTTGCTTACCGCGGGCCGACCATGGTCTGGCTAGTTGGAAACACTTTGTCGCTTCTTATCATGGTTTTGGCTTGGGTTGCCGCCTCCGGCGATGGAAGCTACGGAGGTTACTCAAAGTCCGAGCTTATAACTTATTACATTCTTTCTCTACTGCTTCAGTGGTCAACGGGCTGGTTTCCCTATTATCAAGTTAAAGAGAGTATTAAAAACGGCAGTATCGTCGGAGGGATTCTTTTAAAGCCCCTCTCACTTTTTTGGAAATCCTTTGCCGAAGAAGTCGGTTGGCGGGTTTATAGTCTCATTCTAGGTGCTATAAGCACAATTATCTTTGCCTTTGCTTTTAGGCACTACTTCTCTGTCGCCCTAGACTTTGAGCGATTTCTCATAGTTATGGTCTCGCTACCCTTGGCAATCCTAGTCACTTTCACTTTTAGCCTTTGCATGGGAATCGTCGCCTTCTGGTTTACGGAAATAGAGACCTTGGACGCTCTTTTCTGGGTGGGTCGCGGATTCCTAGGTGGTCAGGCTATCCCAATATCTTTCGTCCCCGCCCTCTTTACTTCACTTATTATCTTCTCTCCGTTTCGCTATATGTTTTCTTTTCCTCTTGAAGTTTACTTCGGAAAGCTCACTTCTTTGGAAATTCTCTCCGGTTTTCTTATTGGCATTGTTTGGGTAGGAATCTTAGCCGGTATTTATAAGTTAATGTGGGAAAAAGGCCGTCAGGCTTATACTTCCTTTGGCAATTAAATGAATCGTTACCTAGCCCTTTTCTCCCGTCTACTTCGTTACTCTCTAATAAGAGATATGGAGTTTCGTTTTAACCTTCTTGCCTGGTCAGTTGCCAATATTCTCTGGGCAGCTCTCCTAATTGCCTCCGTCGATCTTATCTTTGGTCAAGTCGACTCTATCGCCGGGTGGAATAGGGACCAGGCCCGGGTCATTGTCGTCTCCTATACTATGTTTGGTGCTCTTCTCTGGTTTTTTATTCTCCCGGGTCTTGGTAACTTTAGTCAGTTTATAAGAGAGGGCCAACTCGATACCTACCTTCATCTTCCGGTTAACCTTCGTTTTATTGTTAGCTTTAATCGTTTCGAGTTTGACCAGTTTACCCGCCTTTTTTTAACCATTGCCCTGTTGGTTAAGTTTGTTCTTGTGGTTAATCCGGAAGTAACTCTAACTAACTGGCTGGCCGGTACTACCTTAATTTTGGTCGGTCTCTTTCTTTTCTATAATCTCTACTTTTTCCTTATTACCTTAAACTTCTGGCTGACCAATCTCTTCAATCTTGAATGGCTACTCGAAATCTTTGCCGAATTTGGCCGTTTCCCAACCGAGATATTTAAGGGCACCCTTAAAGTAGTTTTCACTTTAATCATCCCCGTTGCCTATATTGGCACTTTCCCTGCCCGAGCATTCTTCGGTGAAAGTCTCTTACCAGAAATAATTATCGGGATAATAGTTATTGTCCTCTCCTTTATTTTAACCAGGAAATTCTGGGATTTCGCATTAAAACGTTACTCATCAGCCAGCTCCTAAGAGTAAAATTGAGTCATGCGAAAGTATCTGTATGTCTATTGGATTTCTCTTCAAAATGCTCTTGCCTTTGGCTGGGCTATGATCGTCGTCTTTCGTCTGAGTAACCTGTTGGCGCTTATTGCTATTGCCGCTGTTTGGCTTGCCGCTGATGCTCAGGGCGTTATTGGTGGCTATACGAAGAATGAGCTTATTACCTACTATATTGTCGGTCTTGCTATTACCCCGTTTGTCTTTTGGTACTCCACGGGCACGATTCGTGAGGAAATCACCGAAGGGGGACTTGGATCAATAATTCTTCCCAAACCATTAAATTACTACATTTATAAGTTTTTCCAAGAAGCCGGCTGGCATACCATTTCATCATCGAGCGGCCTCCTAGCAGCTGGCTTCGCGTTTCTGATCTTAGGCCAATATTTTCTATCGCCTAGCCTCGATCCAGCGATTTTCTTAATAATCCCCGCTATCTTTTTAGGCGCAGTAATCATGTACAACCTTAGTTATTGCCTTGGCCTTCTCTCGTTCTGGTTTATGGAAGTGTCCCAGTTCACCAATGTCCTCTGGCTCGGAATTGCCCTTATCGGTGGGGAAATGATCCCCATTAGTTTCTTTCCCCCACTAGCAAAGCTAGTTATCCAGCTTCTACCCTTTCGCTACATCTTTTCCTTTCCACTCGAAATTTATACCGGCCATCTTGCCGGGCAAGAAACTTGGTGGGGCTTTATGGCTGCTATATTCTGGGCGATCATTACCTACTTACTTTCCACACTGGTTTGGCGACGAGGCATCAAAATCTATCAAGCCTATGGATCATAAATATGTTTAGATACTTGCGCCTTTTTTTAACTCTTTATAGATATTGGCTGGTGCGCAGCCTGGAATTTCGTTCTGAAGTTCTTGGTTGGTCAATTCACAGCATTCTCTGGGGAGCCTTGGCATTAATCGGCATAAATGTAATTTTCGATAATGTCCAGACTATCGCTGGCTGGCAAAGAAATCAGGTTCTAATTTTGGTCGTAATTTATAACATCTTTGACTCACTTCTCTGGTTTTTTGTTTTGCCGTCACTTCTAAGTCTTTCGGAGCAAATACGCACTGGCAGGTTCGATTTCGTCTTGACTAAGCCCGTAGCTAGCCGGTTTGCGGCTAGCTTACAAAAGTTTGAGTTTGATAACTACCCTCGAGTCATAGTGATGGCTCTCGTCCTAATTATTTTCTTAAGACAGTTTGGCTATCTGGTAACCCCACTTACCTTATTAGGCTTTTTTATTAGCCTGATTTCCGGATTCGTAATCTTTTATAGCCTATTCCTTGTCATAACCTCTACTAGTTTCTGGTTTATTAAAGCTTATTCTCTAGAGGACATATTTTCTAGCCTCCTGGGTGTGGGAAAATTTCCAGTCATGATCTTTGAAGGAGGTCTTAGGGTTGTCTTTCTCTATCTAATCCCCGTTGGTTTTGCAGCTACTTTTCCAACGCAGTTCCTAATAGGTCAGGGCTCTGTTGGTCTAATTATTTGGGGCCTGGTCGCCGCTATGATTAGTTTTCTATTTTCCCAACTATTCTGGAATTTTGCCATTCGCCACTACTCCTCTGCCAGTTCCTAGCTTCTGTTTTTTGCCAAGACCTTCTCAGCATATTTTGTTTTAAGCGGCCGTTTATAAACTGATTCCACTACGTATCGCAAGGTATACCCGTCATAGTGAAAAAGTACACCAATCCGGTAACCATCCCGATCTAAAAACTTTCTGTTTAAGCCTTCAGACATCCCCTCGTTAAAAACACATTGGATCTCGTCGTTTCCGACTCCCAATTTTTCCATTTCTTCTTGAGCCGGTTTGGTAAAGTCACAAAAGTAAATCATCTCCTTATTTTAATTTCGCTGGTTTAATTCTTAAAACCACCGCATCTGTTTCCGGCGTTGGGTAAAAGTAAGCCCTCGAAATATCGGCTATCTTCTCAACCTTAAAGTACCTATTAAATTGTCCCTCTAAAACTTTCTCCCCAAACCTCTTTGGCAAAACTAACACCGCCAGTTCAAATTTTCGATTAGCCAGTTTGTATAAAAATGGGCTAGCTACCGAAAAGGGCAAGTTTGCTACCACTTTATTGAATTTAAAGGGATTTTCTTTTGGCCGAAGCACCCTGAAGACATCTTCCCAGATTAGTTTGACATTTCTCGGTAACTCTCTCGAGACTGGTCCAAACTTCTTATCAATTTCAATCGCTATTACTTCACCAGCTTTTTTTGCTAAAGCTGCCGTAATTGCTCCGAGTCCTGGGCCAACTTCTAGTACGTTATCTTTTGAAGTCACTTTCGCCGCCTCAACTATCTGAGTAACTATCTTGCTATCAGTAATAAAAAACTGTCCCACCATTTGATTTGGCTCAATCTTCCATCGTCGGAGTGTTTCAGTGGTCGATTCTAAAAGGTCGTTGGGAGAAGGCTCTGTTCTCTGACTCCGAAGGATTTTATAAGACGACTTTTCGGCGATATTCGTCACATTTCCGAAATATTTTTCCATGGCGTCTTCCGTTCGAAAGCTTTTATTAATAACCACATAAAACTCCCCTTGTGGTAACAGTTGGTTAAAGGCAAACTTCACTAGGTCGGGAATAACCGAAATATTCTTGGTCCACGGAGGGTTTGTCAAAATGAGGTCAAACTTTTGGGGAATAGTCGAGTAGGTAACATCTGCTTTAAACACTTTAGCGTTAGTCACCCCATTAAGCTTCATATTCTTTTCGGAAAAAAATAGCGATTTTGGATCGTTATCCACCAGATAGACGAAACTTTCCGGGTGAAGTTTGGCAAAGATAATCCCAACTCCC
>CAZKPQ010000064.1:0-4886 GCA_964554695.1 uncultured Gammaproteobacteria bacterium
TCAAAGAAATGCCGGAAAATGGCACCGGGAGGTCCACGAGTCCTGGCAGATCGGGGGTTCCGTAGGTGAACTAAAAAATCAACTTGAACACTATTCTCACCCCAGTTTATCGAGTTTTATGGCCGCCCTTAATCAATACACTACTATCGACTCAAGCCACATGTATTCTATCGATGGAGTTCGCTTTACTTGGTGGCGCACTATCGCCAATCCTATAGCTAAGTTCATATATAATTTCATATGTCGCTTCGGATTCTTAGACGGCTTCCCAGGTCTAGTTATGGCGTATATGATGAGTCTTCATTCGCTTATAGTTCGTGTAAAGCTTTATGATCTTTCTCAAACTTCTCGAACCGCTAGGTATTGACTTTCGTGTCTATTATGAATCGGCCTGGCTTCTTCTTCATGGAGGCAACCCCTACTATGGAATTCTCTCTACAACTTTTCCTTTAAACTATCCACCACCATTTCTCCTTTTTATCTGGCCCCTCGGCCTATTCCCGAGGGAAATTGCCGGGCCGATTTGGAACATCCTCTCAGTCACCGCAGTCTTACTAACAATTTTCCTAACTCTTCGAATGATCTCCTCCAGAGTTTATTGGCAGGCTCTAATTTCCTTTGCGATTCTTTTCACAATCCCCTTTTTTCCAGTAAAGTTTAATCTTGGAAATGGTCAAATCAATCACATCTTACTTCTGCTTGTTGCTTTAAGTTTTTACCTTTACTCGCGAGGGCGTAAATCGTTGAGTGCCGTGTCGCTTGCTATTGCTACAAGTATTAAATTTGCTCCAGTAGTTTTTTTAATTTACTTTATCGCTAAAGGCGACCGGAGGTTTATAGTTCGGTATATTGGCACTCTATTAGTATTGTTTGGATTGCCCATATTTCTTTTTGGTTGGGATTTTCAAGAGCGCTACTATTTTGAGATCTTTTTTGATTCATTTACTTTAGGTGCTAAGGATTGGTACTACAATCAGTCTATTCACGGCTTTATTGCCCGGGCATTTAACAATCCCGAAATAATATACCTTTTAAGCTACTTAGGCAGCGCTGCTATTGTAATTCTTACCTGGCTTCGCCGAAAAAAATTAACTGATTTTGCACATATTTCCGCCCTGTATCTCTCGTATCTCCTAGCACACCCAATTGCACTTCAACACTACTTTGGTTTTACAATCCCCCCTCTTATCTTTCTCACACATCGTGCACTAAAAAACAGAGGCTTCTCCCAAATCCTCTTATTATGTCTTTCTTATCTTTTACTAGCCTTTGATATTAAAAATTTCTCCACCATGCCCTCTGAGTTTGAAATTTTGCTTTCGCATATGTTTTTTGGAGCTCTTCTTCTGTGGTTACTTGCTCTTTTCCCCAAGCGCATCTTTGCGATTCTCTTTGGAGTTTGGACCATTGGCTTATTAATTAATTACCCCTTAACTAATTTATGCCGCGCTGGTCTTTGCTATTAAGCTTAACCCTCATCTTCCTTTCTGCAGTAAATTTACTTGGAGCACTTCTTCCCGAGCGGGGTTTTGATGCATTATGGTACCACCTGACTATCCCCAAGCTCTACCTAACAAGTGGTTCTCCTTACCACATTCCTGGAGGTCTTCTTTATTACTCTGAACTTCCCCGCCTCGTCGAGTTTATCTATCTGGGTATTTTGACTTTGGGTGGAAACGAAGTTACGATCCATCTTCTTAACTGGTCATTTGGGCTTGGTGTCGCCTTGATTCTTTACACACTTTCTCGGCGCTTTGTAGGTCGCGCTCATTCACTTCTGGCAGTCATCGTTTTCTACTCTACTCAGATGGTTAGTTGGCAATCGGGTAGTAGCTACGTCGACTTAGCGCGAACATTTTTTGAACTTCTTGCCCTTCACTTTCTTCTGGGTCATCGCTATTTATTGACTGGGTTAAGCCTAGGTCTTGCTGCCAGTACTAAACTTCTAGCTGTCGGGTCATTACCAGCACTCTTAGTGATTGCTCTTCTTAGAGGGAAAAGGCTCTCTACATTGCTACAAATTCTGTTTTCTTTTACTCTCGTAATGCTTCCTTGGATTTTGAGCGGCTTTCTAAACACCGGCTACCCTGCTTACCCAATTGGTACAGGAATTCTTTCCTCCGACTTACGTCTCTTTCCTTCGGGGCTAAATCCAATAAATCTTCTTCGCGATTTTTGGCTTCTTAACAATTTCTCATCCGACCCCATCGGACCACTGTACCTTATAGTTGCACCACTTATCCTTATCAGTCTCCCTCAGCTCATAAGACGAGGGGCCTCACCTCTAATTGTCTATACTATCTTTACATATCTTTCTTGGTGGGCTATTCCGCATTCCGGCGGCGGTCGCTTTATTATGTCGTATCTCCCGGTATGGGCTATCTTAACGGTCTTAACTTTCCACCTTCTTCGAGGTTACTACCGCGCTCTCGTTTTATTTGCTTTAGGGATCGTAGTGGCCGTTAATTTCCTTGTTCGCTCAGCAGCTACCGCCAGAGGGATTCCCTATCTTCAAGGCGGGCAGACGAGGCAAGCATTTCTCTGTCGAAATCTAGACTTTAAAACTTCCGTTTTTTTTGATTGCGATGACTGGTTTAAAATGAACATTAAGAATACCGATCGCGTTTTGGTTTCTGGTTCGCACAATCTCTTTTATATTGACTTCCCCTTTGTTCATGAAAGTTGGTACAACGGGGAGGAATTTAACTATTGGCTTATTCAAAACGACACTCTGACAAAGTCGTTCTTACGTTTAGGAACTGTCGCAAGGAAGAAGCTCAATACTGGACACTGGGCCGTTGTTTACCAGAACAAAAAGACCGGGCTGATAGTAGTCTCTAAAATCAACGATGAGTAACTATCTTTTTATCCTAACAATCTTCTTTTTCTCTCTGGGACAACTTGGCCGCATTGAGCTACTTGGTAGCAATATTGTTGTTCACCTAAACGATATCTTCGTAGCTACGGTTGGCCTTACCTGGATTATTTTAAGAGGCCACCGGGCATTGGCCGTGCTTTTGTCACATCCACTCTCTCGTCCGTTTGGTGCCGTTGCCCTAGTGATGTTTATTAGCTTAGTTTTTAATATTACTACCCTATCACCGGTCGAGATACTAACTTCTCTTTTCTATCTTCTCCGTTGGGCGTCCTACTCGCTCTTTTTCTTCGCCATTTTCCACTTGGTAAAGGTCCCCGCTAGTCTTCCACGGCTTCTCTTTCTAACTAGCCTGATAGTTTCCGGCTCTGGACTCCTGCAGTACTTTATTTTCCCAAACGTTTCTTTTTTAGAAGTAGGGGACTGGGATGACCACTATTACCGGTTAATTGGCGTTTTTCTCGACCCAGGCTTCACTGGGGCTATACTCGCCCTTTCGGTAGGTTTAATCTACCTTACCCTAAAAGGACCCGAACGTATAATCGGCTTGGTATTGTCCTATGTTAGCCTGGCACTAACTTATTCCCGCGCCTCCTACTTAATGTTTCTTGTTATCTTCTTTGGAGTAAGCCTCTTTAGAAAAAATCTCGTACCCTTCCTCGCCGCCGTTGTTCTTCTGGCTGCTACGATCTTTGTCCTCCCTAAATCCTCCGGCGAAGGCACTAAACTAGGTCGAGAGAATAGTATCGAGGCCCGTATACGAAATTGGCAGGAGTCACTTACTGTCTGGCGGACCTCACCGATTCTTGGAGTCGGCTTCAACACCTATCGATATGCCAAAGCTCGCCTCGGTATTCTAAACGAAGAGGGACTACGAGAAAGCCACTCTGGTGCTGGTGCCGACTCCTCGCTTCTTTTTGTTTTAGCTACTACTGGCATCGTCGGGGCCTTAGCTTATCTTTGGCTTCTTGTTTCCCTTTGGCAGTATTCAAAAGGAAATATTGTCTTTCGGACCGCTTTCTTGGGGATTTTGATCCACAGTTTCTTCAATAATACACTTTTCTACCCGGCTGTCCTTGAGTGGCTCTGGCTTTCCCTAGCCCTTAGGGGAAAACTTCACCGTAATTTCTGACATGGTCGAATTCCCAGCTAAGTCGGTCCCTACGACCTTAATCTTGTTATCGCCCTCAGAAAGGCTGTAATACCCCGAAAAGTTACCCTCATCGTCAACTATTGCTACCCTGTCATTAATTGTTACCGTTACTCCGGGGTCAACCTTGCCTTTAATTAACAATTCCTTCTCCTTGGTTTCAAAGCCATCAGATGGAGAGCTAATTTCAAGCTTAGGAGATCCTGTTAACAGTAAGATTACATATCTATTTGATATATCACTCTTTTCTCCGGATTCAGAAATCGCCTGGGCCGTGAACGTGTTTTCTCCTTTTTTCAGTCCAACCTTAAATGTAAACCTTCCTGCATCGTCGGTCGTTTCTAAACTATTCGACTCCCCGTTTTGGTAAAGCTCTATCTGTGTCTTAGGGTCAGCTACCCCGGCAATTACGACATTTGCCGAACTGGTTGCTTCAAGTGTCTGCTCAAAAACCGGAATCGACGGTTTTATCCCAGGCCGTCTATCCTGCGATGTTTTTCCACCCGCAATATTACTAATTGTCCCCGTGAGCTGAAAAATAAAAGGAATACCAAGTAACCCGGCTAAGACAATTAACACTACTGAGCCTGCTAATAGAATATAAGTCCGCTGTCGCATTGTTTTCTGCGACTTTCTTTGAAGTCTGGAGTAATTACTATTCATAACCTGAGCCGATGGTGAGAATCGAACTCACGACCTACTGTTTACGAAACAGCCGCTCTACCACTGAGCCACATCGGCACTCAAATATTTTAGCACGCCTAGAAGCTGTATCGTAAAGTGAAGGCCAAACACAACCAACTATCAGAGCGGGATAGGGGAATCGAACCCCCTTCTCTTCCTTGGGAAGGAAGCATACTA
>CAZKPQ010000065.1:0-4837 GCA_964554695.1 uncultured Gammaproteobacteria bacterium
AATCCCTAGTAAAGAATAAATCTCCACTAGCCGCCTCTTTTGAACACCTTGGTCGCCCTTCTCATAAATTAGCCCTAGACCAGCCAGAAGTCTATTTATCATTGCCTCCGGCTTACCCGAGGCTAAGTCTAGTCGCGCCAGGTTAAGAAGTGCCGTCATTTCCATAAACCAGTCCCCCTTCCTTCGAATCGTAAAAATCGCCTTATTCAGCCATTCGTTAGCCTCTTCAAACTTTTCCATTTTCGTGTACGTCGCCCCCAGCTGTGATTGACTTATCCCCAGTTGTACCGGATCGTCGGCTTCCGATAAGATCTCAATGCTCTTCTTAAAGCTTTCTTCCGCTTTCTCGTAGTTTCCACTTCTAGCTAGCGCCGATCCCCTATCTCGTAAAGTTGCCCCCAGATCTACTTTAAGTTCACCCTTCTTAAATACTTCAGCCGCTTTCTCGAGCGCCTCGATTGCCTCGTTCGTTTTCCCTTCCATATTTAGGCACACACCAATCATCTGCCAGCTATGTCCCCGAAGTTGGCCATCCTTCGTTTCTTCCGCCGCCTCTGCTACTTGCCGATACTTCTCGATAGCTAGTTCCACCTGCCCGTTATTTCGAAGATTTTGCGCTTCCTCGTAAAGTGCCTTTAGTTCCATACCCGGCCATTATATCTTGTTTCTTTTTCCCAAAGAAAAAGAGCCCCTTCTGCCTTAGAGCCCCTTTTCGGTGAGGTAAAGATCCATTGCTTCTCAGGCTGTTACCTCTTTTATATTTTTGTCATTTTCTCTTTTAATTAACTAAATTGTCTTAAGACTTCGTAAGAAACAAGTAAATCTTCTACATCTTCATCGGTACTGTCCGAACTTGGGTTGCCCCATGATCCTCCAAAATTCTAATTGCCGTCGCCTCTTTATCTTTGTCTACCGGCACTGCCGTCAGAATCCCACCTTCTCTTATCCTCGACTCATAAACCTTGGCGTCCTCTTCTGGTACCCCAAGTCCCGTCAGTCCGCCAATAAGTCCCCCAGCCAGTGCTCCCGTTACTGCTCCCGACACTGTCGTTGCCGCCGCACCTCCCAGTCCCAGTGCCGCTGCCAATGGTCCGCCGATAAGAAGTCCCCCAATTCCGGGAATCGCTATTGCCCCCACTCCGATTAAAAGTCCGGCAATCCCTCCTAGAACCGTTCCGGTCGCTGCCCCTGAAACTGCCCCCTCCGCTACTCCTTTTCCTTGACCTTCTACAGTTACCACGCTATCCTTTGCTACGATGGAAATATCACTCGTGTTTACTCCCTCTCCGGCTAGTTCTTCCACCGCCATATCAGCGTGTTCCCTATTATCAAAAACTCCTAAAACTACATTTGCCATAGAAGCGAAGTTTACTTTGCTTTCGCAAAAAGGAAGTCGGAGCCCCGTAAGAACTGGGTAAGGTTACAAAAGTCCGATCTGTTCGCTATCCGTCTTCTTATTCCCTTTTTCCTCTTTTCCCAATAACTCTTTCTGAATTCTTGAAACAATCGTTTTAAACCCTAGCCTTCCCTTCATGTAGGTAATCCCTTCCTGCCAGTTAATCTTATCCGTCCTTGCTAACTCTAAATCCAATTTTACTGTCGGCACTTCACATACAATTCTCGCTAGTCTCTGTCCCTGTCCGGCTTGCTCCGCTCCTTCCGCAAGTTTCTTCGCTACCCATTCCGGCAATTCCCCCAAGTGTTTATAAACTTCTTCAAGGGTCCCATATTTTTTTATTAATTCTTGCGCCGTCTTCGGCCCAATCCCCGCTACTCCCGGATAGTTATCGGAACTGTCCCCTTTAAGTGCCTTTACATCAACCCACTGGGTTGGTAGAACTCCAAATTCCTCCTCGACCTTTTCTTTTGTATAGACTTTTACTTCCGTTAACCCTTTGACTGGTATATACACTTTCACCCACTCGTCCACTAACTGAAGAAAGTCTCGGTCCCCCGTTACAATATATGTCTCAATTCCCCTTTTCGATGCTTGCGTTGCTAGCGTTCCAATACAATCGTCCGCTTCAAACCCGCCTACTTCAAATACTGGTATCCCCAAAGCCGCCAAAAGTTCGTGAATTAAAGGAATTTGGTCCGATAAATTACTAACCATCTCCGGCCTTCTTGCCTGGTAGGCCGTGTACTCCTGCATTCGGAAAGTTGCCTGCGGTAGATCAAACGCTACTGCTAGAAAACTCGGCTTCAGGTCACTAATGGTTTTAAGAAGCATCGTCATAAAGCCATAGATTGCGTTAATCGTCATCCCATCTGGTGCGGTCAGCGTTGGCGGTAGCGCATGATAAGCCCGATGCAAAATAGCGTGTCCGTCGAGAAGCACTAGTCGTTTTAAATCGTTCACTTTTCCAATTTTAAGATAACTTGCTTAAACCAGAAACCAAGGATTGGATCCCGAAAACTCGATAACCTCACCTGACGGAAATTTGCCTTATCTCCCAAATCCTTCCAATCTCTCAAACTCAAAAACGTAAATGGCAGTTGTACGCCGTAGTCCCGATTGCCCATCTCGTCAGCCGTTCTCAATAGCCACCAATCCAGTGCATTATCGAAATAGTGGTCTTTAACTAGGACAAATTTTCTGGCCACTCTTCTAGCTTCTTTAAGAAGCGCTATCTGCTCCACTTCGTGATGAACAACGTCAACAAGTAGCGTCACATCAAAAGAATTATCTTTATAGGGCAGTCTTTCTCCACCATAAACTCTTGCTTCAATCGCTACCTTTGGTTGGAGAATCTTGTCTATTCCAATAACTTTGGCCCCAAGCCTCTGCTTTAACCCTAACCCTATTCTGCCATTACCACAACCCACATCTAAAATTGACTTTACCCCACCTAGCTCTTTTGCCAATATCTCTATCTGTCGCCGTTCCCTAAGAGGAAAGAACAGTCCCTCGTTCAAGAAAACCCAGTTCATTTATCTGTTGTCTTTGCCATAGCCACCTTCGGATGTCCCATCAACCTTTCGAACTCTTCCGACTCCATTGTTTCTACTTCCACCAGTCTCGCGGAAACTTTGTCCAATAGCTTTCTTTCCCGCTTAAGAACCACTAGCGCTAGCTTGTGTCCCTCCTCGATTATTCGCCTTACTTCATTGTCAATCCTGGCCATCATCTCGTCAGATAGGTTTTGCTGATCGGCATAAACCTTTCCCATGTAAGCCCGTTGTTCTGCTGCGAGATTAATTGGCCCCAACTCACTCATCCCAAACTCCATTACCATCTCTCGGGCAATTTGCGTTGCCTGAGAAATATCCGACGCCGCCCCCGTTGTAATCTCTCCAAACACCAGTTCCTCCGCCGCCCGTCCTCCCATCATCGAGGCAATCTGTTCGATTAGATGAGACTTTGTCTCGTGTAGCCTGTCCGCTGCCGGCGGAATCAGGGTATGTCCAAGACTCATTCCCCGGGACACAATACTGATTCGGTGCACCGAGTCCATATGCGGCAACTCATGGGTCACAATCGCGTGTCCCGCTTCGTGGTAAGCCGTCATCTTCTTATCTAACTCCGACTGCAACCTCTTTTTTTGTGGTCCCAGTTTTACTTTTGTTGCCGCCTCTTCAATATCCGCCATCGAAATCTTTGTTCGGTTTGCCCTTGCCGCTTCAATTGCCGCTTCGTTAAGCATGTTTTCTAAATCCGCCCCTGAAAAGCCCACCGTTCTCTTAGCCACCTTTTCCCAATCCACCGCTTCCTCAAACGGCTTATTCTTGGCATGAACCTTTAAAATCGCAAGTCTCCCATCCTTGTCTGGCAAATCTAAAACTACTCGCCGGTCAAACCTTCCCGGCCGAAGAAGCGCCGGGTCCAATAAATCTCCCCGGTTTGTTGCTGCAATCACCACTACGCTCTCATTCGGTTCAAAGCCGTCCATTTCAATTAAGATCTGGTTAAGCGTTTGCTCTCTTTCGTCATGTCCCCCGACTAGCCCCATCGACCTTGTTCTTCCAATCGCATCTACTTCATCAATAAAGATAATTGCCGGCTTATTCTTCTTCGCTGTCGAAAAGAGGTCTCTTGCTCTGGAAGCTCCCACGCCCACCAGCATTTCCATAAATTCTGACCCTGCCATTGAGAAAAACGGTACTCCTGCTTCTCCCGCAATTGCTTTTGCTAAAAGGGTTTTTCCGGTTCCGCTCGGGCCTACTAATAAAACCCCTTTGGGTGTTCTCGCCCCTACAGCTGCGTATTTCTTTGGGTTTTTCAGAAAATCCACCACTTCTTCTAGCTCTCTTTTTGCTTCGTCAACTCCAGCTACGTCAGCAAACGTAATCTTTGGCAAGTCTTTGTTATAAAGTTTTGCCGGCGATTGTCCAAATGAAAAAATTGAGTTAGCTCCCCCCATTTGTCTCCGGTAGAGCCATATCAAAAGTACGAAGAATAGGACTATTGGTCCAAATTGGAGGAGCGCATTTACCCAGAAGTTCTTTGATATATCGTCTTTGTGGGATAGGATGATTTCGCCAGGCTCAAGTCCCAGCTGATCTTTAGAGAAAAGTGTTTGGGCTAAATCCTGTCCCGGCTCCTTCTCGGATTCGACTGTTTTTCCGTCTTTATAAAGGATCTTCAGATCATTCTCCGATAGGGTAATCTCTTTTACTTTTCCTGCCTTAGTGTCTGCTAGAATCTCCGAAATTGGTCTCTTCTCGGGTCCTTGAGTTCCTCCAACTAGGCTCGAAATCGTCAAAATTATCAGGAGTCCTGCTACCGCATAGAGAAGAATGTCCTTTGGCCCAAACTTCATCTCAAACTTAAAGCCTTTCAATTGCTTCTGGCCGTTTCTCTCTTTAGCGTGACGCTGGCGATCGGAATAAGGTGGAA
>CAZKPQ010000066.1:0-4805 GCA_964554695.1 uncultured Gammaproteobacteria bacterium
ATGCGTTAGATGAAAGCCGTTAAAGCCCCCAAATCCTCTCCCCGTATTGTCATCGTTATGCCAACCTATAACGAAGCTGACAATATCGGTAAGATGGCTGATGCTCTCTTTAAAGAAGTCTTTCCTAAGATTAAAGGTCACGAAATGTTCCTTCTGGTTGTTGACGGCCATTCTCCCGACGGTACCTGGAAGATCGTTACCGAGAGATCAAAAAAGTATCCGAATCTCGTTCTTCTTGACGAAGGCAAGAAGGGTGGCCTTGGTCAGGCCTATATTAATGGCTTTGACTATGCCTTAAAAAACCTTCACGCTGCCGCCGTCATGGAAATGGACGCCGACTTTCAACATGATCCAAATGATATTCCCCGTTTCTTGCGTGAGTTTGATGAGGGCTTTGACTACATTATTGGTTCTCGCTACATTCCTGGTGGAGCAATCCCTGGCGAGTGGACTCTCGACCGCAAATTTCTCTCAATTGTTGGCAACTTAATCTATAAATTTGGTCTTTTAATGTTTGATATTCACGACTTCACTACCGGCTATCGCCTAGCTAGAGTCAAAGGCTTTTTAGATTCTATCGACTATCCGAGGGTTTTTACCCGCTCCTCCTATACCTATAAGACTCGCCTTCTTTATGAAATGAAAAAGCGGGGCGCCAAGGTTAAAGAAATTCCTATTAAATTTGCTCTTCGTTCTGTTGGTGACAGTAAGATGACCACCAATAATATTGTCGATAGTTTAAAGATCATTGCCGTCATCTGGGCTAACCGCCTTGGCCTTGCCAAATGAAAATCGCTGTTTTAGTTGCTCCCGTTTTTAACGAAGAAGACAGTATTGGTAACTTTCTGGAAATTGCCCTTTTAGAAGCCAAAAAGCTCTCCGACGTTTCGCTTCAAATTGTTGTTGCGGATAGCCATTCCAAAGACCGGACAAAGGAAATCGTTAAACAGATTGCTAAAACGAACAAAAATGTTCATTTTGTCGATAGTAATATCCCAGGTCCCGGTCGACTTGGTACTGGCCTTCTTTTCGGAATCGATTACGCCGTCAACCGCTTACAAGCCGACTTTGTTCTAACGATGGAAGCCGACCTCTCTAATGACCCCGCCCAAATTTCCGACTTTCTAAAAAGGCTTCAACGCTTCGATGTTGTTATTGGGAGCCGTTACACCAAAGGCGGTCGTATTCTTAATTGGTCTTGGTGGCGAAAGCTTCTCAGTCTTGGGGCTAACTTTGTTCTCTGGTGTTTCCTAGGTTTCCCCAAAGTAAGCGAGTTTACTAACCTTTATCGAGCCTTCAAAGCCTCTGTTTGGCCAATCATTCGTCCTGATCTCGTTTCTCTTATCGACTGGATCTTCGTCCCCGCTTTTGCCCTATCGGTCCTCGACCACAAACTTAAATTCACTGAAATTCCCATTATCTACCACGACCGCTTTGGCGGCCGCTCAAAGATGCGGACTGTCTCTTATACGAAAAATATATTGCTCTATGCACTTAGGGAAAGAATTGCTAAGATAATCTAATGGAAAGAGTTCTTAAATTCGCAGTTGTCGGCACGATCGGTTTTATCATTAACACCACTCTCCTTATTTTAGGGGTCAAGGCTGGCCTCCGACCATCAATCGCCGCCCCATTGGGAGCTGAGATCGCCATTATCTCTAACTTTCTCCTCAATAACTTCTGGACCTTCTCTGATAAAAGCATCATTTCTTGGTCAACCCTTCCTTGGAAATTTATTCAATTTAATCTCTTTTCTATTGGCACCACCTTCCTTCAGTTCGCTTTCCTTAGGGTCGGTGAATCAATCTTTGGCCTCGAGGAGTTCAAAAAACCCCTACTTAAAAGAAAGTTTTTTGCCTCCCTGCCGATATTCCCGAAGCTTCCTTTTGCCCACAGAATTTCTGTTTATCTTATTGTCTATCTTGGCGCCGTTGGTTGTGCCATGGTCATAAACTTCTTCATCTACAGTCTGGTTATCTGGAAGTAACTTTCTATGTCTCGCCTTCGAAGCCTCAAATTTTGGCTTGCCCTGATTCTTCTTGTCGCCGCTGCCCTTAGGTTCTACGAACTTGAGCCCTATCTTCGCTTTTTGGGTGACGAAGGTCGTGATGTCTTAGTCGTCAAAAGAATGATCGTTGAAAAGGATTTCACTTTCCTCGGCCCCTCCGCCTCTGTCGGCGGTTTTTACATTGGTCCTCTCTACTACTACTTCATGCTTCCATTCCTCGCCATCTGGAATCTCTCTCCCGTTGGTCCGGCAGTTATGTCTGCTCTTTTCGGCCTGGCCTTGGTTGGTACGATCTTTCTTTTTGCCCGCTACTTCTTCGGTGACCGAACTGCTCTGGTCGCCGCTTTTCTGGCAACCCTTTCTCCTAAGCTAGTTGAAATCTCCCGCTTCTCCTGGAACCCTAATCCCATGCCCCTTTTTAGTCTTCTTACCTTTCTATTTCTTTATCTGGCCAGTCTAAAAAAGCGTCTCCTTTTTTCTTTCCTCGCTGGTCTCTCGCTAGGGGTTCTTCAGGAACTGCATTATATTTCCCTAGCGGTTATCCCCGTTGTCTATCTTGCTTCGTTTCTAACTCTTCCTAAAGACAAAAAACTCATCCTCCACTTCCTTCTTATTACTGCGGGCCTTCTTCTTGGAAACTCTCTTTTTATTGGCTTTGAAATAAAAAATAATTTCCCTAACACTCGAACTGCCCTTGAGTTTATCTTTCGGGGTGGAGCAACCGTCGCTCCCCGAAGTCCTAATCTTCTAAGTCTTTTTGACGACGTCGCCCGTCAGCTTTTTGAAATCACCTTCGCCTTCCGGGGGTCCTTTGCCCAGCTTCTCTATCGCCTTTCTCTTTTAGGTCTTTTTTTCTGGTCTATTCGAAGTTTCTCCACTCCTCAAGGACGGACAAAAGTTACTCTTCTTCTCTGCTGGCTAGTCCTGGGCACTCTCGGAGTTGGCTTTTACCGAGGCACCCTTCTCGAGCACTACTTTGGTAATCTTTTTCCCCTGCCTATTCTTCTTGTTGCCCTTCTTTTTGGTGAACTTTTCCGCTTCAAGATTGGTAAACCGGTAGCCGTATTCGGTCTAATCCTTCTCCTTTTCTTTTCCCTTCCTAAACTCTACTTCTTTCAGCCGCCAAATAATCTCGTCAGTCAGACTAAATCTGTTGCCGCCATTGTTCTCGAACTAGCCGGAAACCAGCCCTATAACTTTGCCTTAATTACCCCCGGTAATAGCGACCATGCCTACCGCTATTTTCTCGAAATTGCCGGCCGCCCCCCTGTGACTATTCTTAACCCCCAGCTCGACCCCGATCGGAAATCCGTCACCGACCATTTGATTATTGTTTGCGAGGATCCCAAATGTAATCCCTATGGCCACTCCCTTTGGGAAGTTGCTGGCTTTGGTCAGGGCGAAATCATTGAAGAGCGGCCCGGCCCGGCTGGGATTAGAATCCTCAAACTGATACACTACAAAGGACCAACTAATGACTAAACCCTACCTCTCAGTTGTCATTCCCTCTTATAACGAAACTGCTAACCTGAAGCGGGGAGTCTTAGGTGAAGTTGCTAGTTACCTAAAATCACAAAAATATCCGTGGGAAGTCATTATCTCTGACGACGGTTCCCCCGAGGCAGAAACAAGAGAAATTGCTAAAGACTTCTGCAACAAAACCCCCGGTTTTATTTATCTTCAAAATGACCACGGTGGCAAAGCTTTCGCTGTCTATGCCGGCGTTCAAAAAGCTTCTGGCGAAATCGTTCTTTTTACTGACATGGACCAATCAACCCCGATTAGAGAACTCGAAAAGCTTCTTCCAAAGTTTGCCGATGGCTTTGACATCGTAATTGGTAGCCGGGGAGGGGATCGAAAAAACTTCTCTCTACTTCGCCTCATCGCCTCTAATGTCTTTCGGGCAATTCGCCGCACCTTTGTCCTTGGCCACCTGACCGATACCCAGTGTGGGTTTAAGGCTTTTAAGGGCACTGTTATAAAAGAAATTTTTCCCCTCCTTGAGGTTATTAAATCTCCTCCCGATAAGAAAAGTGGCTGGAACCCCACTGCCTTTGACGTTGAGTTAATGGTTGCCGCCGAAGCCCGCGGCTATGAAATTGCCGAGGTCCCGACCGACTGGGAGGATCGCGATGTTTCAACCGGTAAAAGTCGGGGAACAGCCAAGTTTGTTCGGGAGTCCTTGGAAATGCTTCATGAAATCTTCCGGGTGAGACTAAACGACCTTAAGGGCTATTATCGGAAATGATATTTGCATTCCTAGCTCTTCTTCTTGGGCTGACAATCTACAGCTTCAGTCAAATTGATCTCAATCTCACTCTTTTTCAAACTCCTTGGTTTCTTGCCTTTCAAAAATCAGCTATCTCCCTTGGCTACTTTAACCGCCCCCTCTCAACTACTATTTTTGCTGCCCTACTTCTCAGTCTCACTACTGTTTACCTTCTCCTTCTCCGTTCCCGTCGCCATTTTGGTAAAAGTTCCCTAGCTATCTATGTACTTCTTATTGCCGGTCTGGCCCTTTTTTCCTATCCCGCATTTTCTCACGACATTTTTAACTATATTTTTGACGCTAAAATCCTCGTTTTTTACGGCGAAAACCCTTACTTTTTCAAGCCAACCGATTTTCCGGGTGACCCCTGGCTTCGCTTTATGCACTGGGTCCACCGCACCTATCCCTATGGTCCGACTTGGCTTGCTCTTACAGCTCCAGGCCTTCTTCTTGGGTTTGGTAAATTCACTCTTACTCTTTTTAACTTCAAGCTACTTTTTATCGCTTTTTATCTAGCTAGTGTCTATC
>CAZKPQ010000067.1:0-4666 GCA_964554695.1 uncultured Gammaproteobacteria bacterium
AAAGGTAAATATTCCGATAAATTTATCCTTGAAAGAAGGAAGCATAAGTAACTATGGCGCGAAGCTCTAAAAAAGGTCCCTACGTTGATCCGAAGCTGATGCTTAAAGTTCAAAAAGCTAAGGCTTCTGGCGACAAAACACCCATCAAAACCTGGGCTCGGGCAAGTATGATTGCCCCCGACTTTGTCGGCATCACTCTTGCTGTCCATAATGGTCGAACTCACATTCCCGTTTTTATTTCCGAAGCTATGGTCGGCCACCGTTTAGGAGAGTTCGCTCCCACCCGAACCTTCCGCTCACATGGTCGGATCGTCGCTCGTATTGTTAGCAAAACTTAACCTATGGAAGTTACCGCCCTATCAAGAAATGTTCGGATTAGTCCAAGAAAGCTACGCTTGGTGGCCGCTGCTATTAAAAAGCTTCCGCTTGACCAGGCTCTGGCCCACCTGACTTTTCTTTCTAAGGCTGGCTCCAAACCCTTGCAAAAGACCCTCGAGTCAGCGGTTGCTAACGCTACCACCAATCACAAACTTACCCGGGACACTCTTCGCATTAAAAACATTCTCGTTGACGAGGGGATCCTAATCCGCCGCCGTTGGGATAAAAGCCATGGCGCCCGCTTTGGTCAATCTCTTCAAAAGCAAAAAGGCTCACATATCAAAGTAATTCTGGAAGGCTAACTATGGGCAATAAAATTCATCCTATCGGATTTCGACTCGGTCCCGTCTACACTTGGACCTCGCGCTGGTTTGCCTCCCAGAAGAACTATCAGGGTCTCGTCCTTGAGGATGCTCTTATAAGAAAAAGTCTGATGGCCAAATTAAAGTCATCCGGAATCGCCAGGATTGAAATCGAACGATCAATTAATCGTCTCGGTATCACTCTTCATGTTGCCCGTCCCGGTGTGGTTATCGGCCGTGGCGGTAGTGGTTTAGAAGATCTCAAAAAGTTCATTGTCTCCTCTCTTCTGAAGATTAAGGAATCTGATAACAACGCTCCCAAGATTGATCTTAAAGTCGAGCCGGTTAAGGAGCCCAACCTCGACGCAACTTTAGTTGCCACCAGTGTCGCCGATCAACTGGTTAGGCGTTTACCTCCAAAGCGCATTCTTAAGCAAACCATTGAGAAAGTCATGACCTCTGGGGCTAAGGGTGTTCGGATCCGTTTGGGTGGCCGCATAAATGGCGCCGAGATCGCTCGAGTTGAGCACGACCAGCGTGGTATTGTCCCCCTTTCCTCCATTAAAGCCAAAATCGATTTCGCCGCTGTTCCGGCCTATACCCGTTCCGGTTACATTGGCGTTAAAGTCTGGATCTGCCTTCCTGACGATGCCGCTAAGGAAAAAACCACTAATTTCCGATCTTTACCAACTAACTAATTATGCCAGCTTTAGCCCCCAAACGAGTTAAATATCGGAAAGCCTTTAGAGGCCAGATGCCCGGTGTCTCCACTCGTGGCAACACTCTCAGCTTTGGTGAGTTTGGGATTATGGCCACAACTCGGGGATGGGTTAGTGCTCGTCAGATTGAGGCCGCTCGAAAGACCCTTACTCACTTTACTGCCAAAGGTGGCCGAGTCTGGATTCGCGTCTTTCCCGATCACCCAATTTCTAAAAAGCCCCTTGATACCAGGATGGGGAGTGGTAAAGCCGATGTTAGCGAGTACGTTGTTGTTATAAGACCTGGCCGGATTCTTTTTGAGATGGCTGGTCTCCCTGAGGAATCTGCCAAGGAAGCGATCCGCCGGGCTGGTCACAAATTAACTGTTAAAACCCAGTTTATTGGTAAATCTTAAATTATGAAGAAAAAAGATCTTACTAGCCTTAAAGCTAAATCCAAAGACGAGCTTCAAAAGCAGGTGACCGAGCTCCGGTTATCTCTTATTAAAGCCGAGCTGGATCTATCTGCTCGCCGTCTTAAAAACACAAATTTGCCCAAGACTATTAAGAAAAACCTTGCCCAAGTCCTTACTCTTATCCAAGAAAAGGAGTTAGTTACTAAATAAACCCTATGCAAACTTTTATTGGCACCGTTACTAGTATCAAAATGAAAAATACCTTAGCCGTTGTTGTTCCCTATTCGGAAAAACACCCAAAATACCTCAAGGTTATTCAAAGGAAAACTAACCTTCTTGTTCACTCGGACATTGAGGGTATTAAGGAAGGCGACAAGGTTAGAATCGTTAAGTCTCGTCCCTACAGTAAGCTTAAACATTTTAAAGTTTTAGAAAAGCTAGGTTAATTTATGATCCAAAGACGAACCATCCTTAAACCGGCTGATAATACTGGCGCTCATAAGCTCCGGGTCATCCATCTCTATGGTGGCTCAAAGCGAAAGCTTTCCTATATCGGCGATATTGTCCGCTGTGTTGTCGACGGTGCTGACCCGAATGGGATGGTCAAAGACTCCGAAATGGTCTTTGTCGTCGTTGCCCGGGTCCACAAGGAATATGCCCGCTCGGACGGCAGCTATATTCGTTTTGACGACAATGCCGGAATTGTTATCACCGGCCGCGATAATAAAGATCCTTTGGGAACCCGAGTCTTTGGCCCAGTTGCCCGCGAGCTTAAGGAAAAAGGATTTACCAAAATTGTCAGCATGGCTAGTGAAGTTCTTTAACTTTTAACTTATGAAACTTAAAAAAGGCGATAAAGTAAAAATTACCCGCGGTAAAGACCAAGGTCGCGAGGGTGCCATCGAGAGAGTCTGGCCAGAAACCGGCCGCGTCACCGTGGCCGGGCTCAATCTCTTCAAGCGCCACCTTAAGCCAAGGGGCGAAGGTCAAAAGGGTCAAATTGTCGAGCTACCGCGTCCATTGCCCGTTAGTAACGTCGCCTTAATCTGTCCTAAGTGTAAACAGCCTACCCGAGTTGGTTTTCGGCTTTCCGGCGACAAGAAAGTCCGCATCTGCCGTAAATGCGACTCTGAAATTTAACCTATGACCTTACAAGAAAAATACCAAACTGAACTTCGCCCCAAGCTTAAAGATGAGCTCGGGCTAACTAATATCATGGCCGTCCCCCGGCTTTCTAAAATTGTTCTCAACGTGGGCGTCAAGGAGGCTCTCACCGACAAAAAGGTTTTAGACCATGTTGCCGAGCAGCTCACGGCTATCGCCGGTCAAAAGCCAGTAATTAGACTTGCCCGTAAATCCATCGCTGCCTTTAAGCTTCGAGAGGGCTCCCCGGTTGGTATCTCTGTTACTCTTCGCGGAAAACGGATGTTCGAGTTCTTTGAAAAGTTTGTTCGAATCGTCCTCCCGCGGGTCCGTGACTTCCACGGTGTTTCCAACTCTGGCTTTGACGGCCAAGGGAACTATTCGCTAGGGTTAAAGGAGCAAATCGTCTTCCCCGAGATCGAATACTCAAAAATTGATAAAATACGCGGGCTCGAAGTAACTTTTGTTACTACCGCCCAGAGCGTTACCCAGGGCCTTGCTCTTCTGAAAGCTTTGGGTATGCCTTTTCAAAAGTAGCTTTTAAAACCTATGGCTAAAACTAGTGACATCGTCAAATTTAAACTCAAAAAACAAAAGTATTCTGTTCGGTTTAAAAACCGCTGTAATTTATGTGGCCGGAGCCGAAGCTACCTGCGTCGCTTTGGGCTCTGCCGACTTTGTTTCCGGGAACTCGCCCATAAAGGCGAACTCCCCGGTGTTATTCGAGCATCATGGTAACCGATCCTATTAGCGACTTACTGATCCGTATTAAAAACGGCTACTTGGCTGGAAAAACCGAGGTCGTTCTCCCTTGGTCGAAACTTAAGGCAACCTTAAGTCAGGTTCTTATGGACACGGGCTATCTCGACTCTGTTAAAGTCGTTGGGGAATCCAAAAAGGAGATCGTCCTTACCCTTAAATACAAAGGAAAGGTCCCGGCCTTAACTGATGTTCGTCGAATAAGTCGCCCGAGTCTTCGTGTATACGTCAATCGCGCTAACTTGCCTCGGGTTTTAGGTGGCCTTGGCACCGCCATTATTTCTACCCCCCTCGGTCTTTTAACCGACAAAGAGGCTCGCAAGAAAAATGTTGGCGGCGAGGTTATCTGTGAACTTTGGTAAATCAATATGTCAAGAATAGGTAAAAAACCAGTTAAACTACCTGTCGGCGTTACCGTTACCATAAACGGCGGCCAAGTTATTGCCACCGGCCCTAAGGGCGAGTTATCTTTCCAGTTCCGTCCGGAAGTTAAGCTAACTTCAACTGACGGCACTGTCTTAGTTGATCGAATCTCCGAAACTCCTAAGGCTAAATCTCTCCACGGTCTTTCCCGGACCCTTCTTGAGAACATGGTCACCGGTGTTAACACCGGCTGGAATAAAGGTCTAGAGCTCGTCGGTGTCGGGTATCGGGCTTCCCTTGAAGGCGTTAATCTCGTTTTAAATGTTGGTTTTTCTCATCCTGTTAAAATTACCCCACCTGCCGGGATTACCTTTGAAGTCACCGATAACGTTCGCATTAATGTTAAGGGGGCCGATAAACAGTTGGTCGGTGAAACCGCTGCTCAAATCCGCCGTATCCGTCCCCCCGAACCATATAAAGGTAAAGGTATTCGTTACATTGGTGAAGTCGTCCGCCGCAAAGCCGGTAAAGCTGCTAAGGCGGTTGGCGGCGCCGCTGGAGGGGCTAAATAATTATGGCCAATCGAACCCAACGTCGAGCTAAGATC
>CAZKPQ010000068.1:0-4320 GCA_964554695.1 uncultured Gammaproteobacteria bacterium
CCCGTTTAGGGAGGTGCTCTTTTTTTTATTTAGTAATTTTTTCTAGGTTTTCTGAGCTCCTCCCACGTTACCTTGTCCCCAAATGTAGAGGACAAAAAACATAACGATAAGAAGGAATAATGAACTCATTTTAAAAACCAAGCCCTTTCGAGCTCAGTCATTTGATTCTATTACAGAAAATAGCCCATCGCAAGGGGCTAATTAAGACTTACCCCCACGCACAAATTTACTGATTTCTTTTTTTGCATGCCTCGTTCTTACAAACTCCAGCCAATCAGGACTGGGCTTCCTCTTCTCCTTCGTCAATAGAATTTCGCATACATCACCTGATTTCAACTTAAAATCCAGTCCAACAATTTTGCCATTAACCTTTGCCCCCAAAATTCTCTGCCCTAAATCAGAATGCACCGAGTATGCAAAATCCACTGGCGTCGATTCAGCTGGCAAGTCTTTTAAGTCCCCGTTCGGTGTAAAAACTAGTATCCTTTCCGAGAGAAAGTCTGTTTGTAGCCCTTCCTTGAATTCAAAGTTATCAGTAATATTTTTTTGCCAGTCAACTAAATTTTTAATCCATGCCAACTTACTAACAGGCGCTGCCCCAATTCTTCCCGATTCTAATTTTTCGTCAGCCACCCCTTTTGTCTTTAAAGCCGAGTAGTAAAAATGCGATGCCACCCCATACTCCGCTTCCTCATGCATCTGCCAAGTTCGAATCTGGACTTCAATAAATCGGCCACTTGGCGCTACGATCTTTAAGTGAATGGACCGATATCCATTCGGCTTCGGCGAAGCAATAAAGTCAATCATCTTCAACTCAGATGCGAGCTGGTATTCTGTAGTAATTATTCCCTGGACCGCATAACAGTCGGCTACGGTTTCAGTTATCACTCGCATCGCCGCTAAATCGTGAACTCTGGTAATATCCCGATTTATTTCCGGCCGAAGGAGTTTCCGGTACAGACTATAAAGATGTTTCTTCCTCGTAAAGATCTTCGCCTTTACCCTCTCCTTAGTAAGCGCGTCTTCAATCGTTTTTTTTACTTCCCCTAAATCTTCCCCCAAGTTTCTATAATCTTCCTCTGAATATTTTACTAACCACTCATAGTCTTCCGGGTAAAGGTATTTAAATGCCAGATCTTCTAATTCAGCCTTGACCACGCCCATTCCTAACCGACCCGCTAGGGCTGCATATATTTCTAAACTGTCATTTGCGTACCTTTCCCGTCTTTCCGCGGGTAAAGTATCAAGCGTTCGCATATTATGTAGCCGCTCCGCTATTCGAATGACTACTACCCTAATATCCTTAGCCATCGCGATAAAAAGGCGACGTAAGTTTTCCAGATTCGCATCTTCTAGTACCTTCCCCAGTGTCAACGGATCAAGTTTCGTAACTCCTTCCACTAAGAAGGCCACTTCCGAGCCAAATTCTGTTTGAATATCCTCTTTAGTCGCTGCCCCCTTCTCGATGCTGTCGTGTAGTAAACCCGCCACTACCGAGGTCGTATCCATGTGCCAGCTCGCTAGAAGTTTGGCTGTTTCCACCGGGTGGGTAACGAACGGCTCACCCGAAAACCGCTTTTGCCCTTCGTGAGCGAGAGTAGCAAAATTTAGAGCCTTTCGTACCCTCCCTTCATCTAAGTCGGGATTAAGATTCATTATTTCTTCTAGGTAGAGAGTACTAATCGCCATAGCTTCGTTACTTAGGATAACAATCTTTTGTATGAGCTACCCCTAAAAAACCCCTCATTTTTGAGGGGTTGTTGAATTTTTAAGCTTTTGTGTCTACTCAAATTACAACTTCCCCTAATCTCTTGGGGTTAATGTAATTAGTCCGGCAAAGAATCTCGCTCATCTGTTTTCCCTATTTTATCTAGGCGTCTTCCGACTATCAACGCCGCTAAAGAATCGTCGACTAAAATCTAACCCTTTATTTAGAAGATTGATATCGAAATTCTCCTCTGCCCCGTGCATATTGCAGTCTTCATTAACTAATGGCACCAGAATTGTATTTGCCTTAAGAACGTTTATAAAGTCGGCCACAATTGGGATTGCCCCACCCACTGCTTTTGTTAAAACCTCTTTCCCGTGTGTCCTACGAAGGAGCCGAGTGGTGTGTTGAGTTTTATCGCTCGTTACATCGACTTTTATCGGATAGTGGAGTCCGTGTTCCGATATTTCATAATCAACATACTTGGGAGTCACCCGAGCCACATAACTTTTAAATAGCTTAAGGACTTTTACTGGATCCTGCGAGGTAACCAGCCGAAAATTAAATCTCGCTTCCGCCGTAGCTGGAACAATGTTTGCGTACCCTTGATCAATATATCCTCCCTTAATCCCGGTCACTTGTATCGCTGGCCTAAGTCCAGTCTGCGTATAGAAATCGTACCCCTTCTCTAGCATAAATTTCTTAATACCGGTTGCCCCAAGGGCTTCCCTCGAGATCTTCTCTAGTTTCCGATTGTTAGACACGTGTTCGGGTGTAACCGGGTCAACGTCTTCATAAAATCCCGGAATCGCGATCTTATTTTCCAGGTTATAAATACCGCCTATAAACTTTGCTAACTCATGAACCGCATTTGGTGCCGCACTTCCGTAAATCCCCGAGTGCAAATTATTCTTGGCAGTTTTGTACCTTAAGGTCAGATTAAATCCTCCCCTAAACGATACTTCAACTACCGGATGATCGCCGACTAACTCTCCGTCAGAAATCAATACATGATCAGCTTTGAGTTTTGCTTTTTTGTTCTTAAGATGCAGTGATAATTCCCCAGCTCCGGTTTCTTCATCGCCTTCAAGAACAAACTTTATGTTTTGTGCAAGTTTCCCTTCTTTAATAAGCTCAAAAACCGTGTGCATATGAAGTAGCACCTGTCCCTTATTATCGATAACTCCCCTGGCTACTAATCGACCGTTTTCTTCTCTGACAATAAACGGGTCCCCTTTCCATCCCTCGCCCGCTGGCTGGACATCATAGTGTCCGTAAACTAGAATCGTTTCCTTTTTAGGATCACTCCCATAAGAGGCAAAAACCACCGGATTGGAATCCTCCCCGCGCCAGACCTCAACCAGGAATCCATTTCCTGAAAACTGCTGACTAAGCCACTCCACACAAGCTTCGATCTCAGGCTTATAAGATGGATCGGTTGATATAGTCTTAAAAGAGACAAACTCGGAAAGGAGCTTAAGATAGCCCTCCATTACCCAAGTATAGTTTCGCCGCTCTCCCAAAACAAGTCTACGTGCAATTTCCTACTTTATACTAACCCGTTTAATTTCTGCGCCTTGGGGCGCAACCGAAACTGGCTCTTCTCCACCGTTGGCAATACCAGTCGGATAAATATTTTTTCCGCCGCGGTCTTGGACAACAGTCCTAGCTTCTTGATCCGCGGGGCCGATACCCATAGCTAATTCGCCACTAACCGGGTCAAACGAGCTTGAAACTGGACCTTTAGTCACGACCACCGAAGCTCCCGGTTCGTAAAAGATCTCAGCTCTCGTGTCAATAATTTTTTGGGGCACTACTCTCTCACCCCCCTTGAAGTTCTAGTAAGCCTGCGCAAACAGCCACTTATGTGTGGCAACTTTGCCACAATAGACACATTTACCAGTTTCTTCTTTTGCTTCTCCGCTGTCAAGATCAATTGGTAAACACCTGGTAGTTGCCTTTGTTTCCTCTTTAATCTTTGCCTCACAACTGGGATCTTCACACCAAAAAGCTTTTATAAACCCTCGTTTTTCGTCCATTATCTTTTTGAACTCCTGGTATGAGACGGCATCCCGAGTATTTTCCTCTGTAAATTTTCGATGACTCTCCAAAAGCCCATTTTGGATTTCTCCAAGTATTCGGTGGAGTTCGGAATGAAGGTTCTCTACCTTCACCGACTCCTTTTCCATAGTATCCCTTCTAACTACTGTCACGACCCCCGCCTCCGCCTCTTTATCTCCCACTTCAATTCGGACCGGTACGCCCTTAAGCTCCCACTTATTAAATTTATATCCCACCGTTTCATTGTCCTTCCCGTCCCAAACAATATTGTGCTCGTGTGTCAATTCCTCTGTCACAATGTCTTTTGAGAATTGTCTTGCCTTTTCGCTGGCTCCTGGAATTGGAATTATTACTAGCTGGATTGGCGCCGCATTGGGCGGCAAAGTCAGTCCGTCATCATTTCCATGAGCCATGATAAGCCCTCCGATGCTTCGGGTGGAAAAACCCCAACTATTCTGCCAGGGGTGAAATCTCTGTCCGTCCCGCCCCTGAACTGTCCATTCAAACGCTTTCGCAAAGTTTTGCCCCAAATCATGTGACGTACAAGCCTG
>CAZKPQ010000069.1:0-4282 GCA_964554695.1 uncultured Gammaproteobacteria bacterium
TTAGATAAACTACCCGCTTCCTCCAAAGGATAAATCTATGACTAACGACCTTAAACTTTTCCTCGGAATAATCATTGGTACCCTCGTTCTTGTCTTTGGCGCCGTTTTTTTAATCTCTCGGAATAATTCTCAAACTAGTCCCAGTTCTAATAACACTCTAATTGTCCCTACTGAGTATCTCGTTCGTTCCGACTCCTGGTCGATCGGTACCGAAAGCGCCAAGGTTACCTTAGTTGAATTCTCTGACCTCCAATGTCCCGCCTGCCGCTTAGCCGAAACTTATGTTTTAGAAACACTCGAGAAGAATAAAGACAAAAGCTTCCGTTTTGTTTATCGCCATTATCCGTTAGTTCGCGCCCACTATTTTGCTATCGATGCCGCTATTGCCGCTGAGGCTGCCGGTCGCCAAGGTAAATTTTGGGAGTATATCGCTAAGCTCTTTACCAACCAGCCCGAAGACAATACTAAAGATAACTTTAAGCGCGAAAATCTCATTAAGTACGCTACCGATCTTGGCCTAAATAAAGACCAGTTCACTAAAGACCTCGACGATCCCGCTCTTCGCCAGAGAGTCTTAAACGATCAAGCCGACGGTGACCGGGCAAACGTCTCCGGTACCCCCACATTCTTTATAAACGGTCAAAAGTATGAAGGCCGTTTCCCTGATCTTCCTACCGCTGTTTCTGAGGCCCTTTCAAGGTAAGCTGTGACTAAGGCTAGTCCTCAAAACTTCCTCCCCCCACTTCGCAAAGCCACTGTTTGTTTTCTTCTTAAGGGTGACAAGGTTTTGCTAGCGATGAAAAAACGCGGTTTTGGGGTAGGGAAGTGGAACGGAGTTGGCGGCAAACTGCTCCCCAACGAAACAGCTAAAACGGCTATCAAGCGTGAGGCCAAGGAAGAAATTAACGTTGAAATTACTGCCCTGGAACTAGTTGCTCGTCTGGATTTCCGTTTTCCATATCGCCCCGAATGGGGCCAAAGAGTTTACACCTATCTGGCTACAGCTTGGGTTGGTTCCCCCAAGGAAACTGAAGAAATGCGTCCTCGATGGTTTAAAACAAGCCAGATTCCTTTCACGAAGATGTGGCCAGATGATAAGATTTGGCTTCCTAAAGTTCTCTCAGGCGAAAGGCTCACCGGGGTCTTCGTCTTCGGCCAGTCAGAAAACATTTCTAGCTATAAACTAAAGACTAATGGAAGATCAAAAAGAAAAAGCTAAGAAAATTCTCGAGAAACTCTCTCCGGATACTACTCGGGCCGAACTTCGTTCTCTCGAACTAGAATCTGCTAAGCCGGAATTTTGGCAAGATCCCAAAGTCGCCTCTGACAAAATGCGCCGCTTAACTAGTCTTATGGAGAGAATTAAAAGGATTAACCTTCTTGAGGATTTTGTTGAGCTCGGAGTCGGGGAGTCGTCAAAAATTACGGAAGTTATCTCCTCTCTCGAATTTGAACTCTATCTCTCCGGTCCTTACGATTCCAAAAACGCCATTCTCTCTATTCACTCTGGCCAGGGCGGCGTTGAGGCCATGGATTGGGCGGAGATGCTTTACCGAATGTACTCTCAGTTTGCCAAAACTCGTAGCTGGTCTCTTTCCGAGGTTGACTTTGAACCCGGCCAGGAAGCCGGACTTAAAACTGTTACTTTCGAACTTGAAGGGGACTATGTTTACGGTCAACTCAAGTACGAAGCCGGGGTTCACCGTCTTGTCCGCCAGTCTCCTTTTAATGCCGATCATCTTCGTCAAACCTCCTTTGCTCTAGTCGAGGTTCTCCCTGTCGTTTCCGAGTCAGAATCGCCCGCGGTCCAGATCCGTTCGGAAGACATCGAGTGGGATTTTTTTAGAAGTGGCGGTCACGGCGGTCAAAACGTCAACAAAGTCTCGTCCGCCGTTCGTCTGCGCCACCTTCCCTCGGGCATCGTTGTTTCTTCTCAAAAGGAAAGAGACCAAAGCCGAAACCGCGAGATTGCCCTCAAAGTCCTCCGGGCTAAACTTCTTGCGATAGAAGAGGAAAAGAAGCGCGAATCGGAGATGAAGCTTCGGGGTAAACACCTCACTCCTGGCTGGGGAAACCAAATTCGCTCCTATGTCCTTCATCCCTATCACCTAGTCAAAGATCTTCGGACCGATTACGAAGAGGCCGATTCGGATAAGGTATTAGACGGCCACCTTGACGCCTTTATTGAAAGCGAGTTACACTTTTTCTCACAGAGCGACACCTAACTTGTAAAATCTCTCGAAGGTCGTCATAATTTGACTCTGAAACTCATGGAAGAAATTAAAACTGACACCACCGATTCTGGGGTTGTTCGAAACTTTTCAAAGAAGAACTCTTCTGTGCCTAAGTTAGCTAGCCGCACCCTCATCGTTTTTGTCGTTCTCATCGCTCTGGGGGCCCTCTCCGGCTACGGCCTTTACCTTAAGAAAACTGCCGGCACGGTGCGCTTGGCCGGACGGGACGTTGAGGTTGTTAAAACCGATACCGAAGAAGGTGTTAAAGATGCCTCAACTTTCCGTGATACCGCTACCGGGACTCTCACCGAAAATGACGGTAAGCTCACCGACGAGGGTACTCATATCCTTGTCCGTGGCGACGCTTCTCAAAACGTCTACCTGACATCTTCCGTTATCGACCTCGGTAAGTATGTTGGCAAAAAGGTTCAGGTTTGGGGTGAAACCTTTAAGGGACAAAAAGCCGGCTGGCTCATGGACGTCGGCCGAATAAAGGTCACCAATTGACCAGAGTCCTAAAAATTGCCAATTATTTATCACGCTTTCCTTCTTGATTAAATTTTCTTCAGTTACCAAAAAATATCCCGACGGCACCGTTGCCGTTAGCGGCGTTAGCTTTGAAGTTCAGGACGGCGAGTTTGTCTTTTTTGTTGGCCCTTCGGGCGCTGGTAAAACCACCCTTCTTCGAATGCTTGTTAAGGATCTCGACCCGACTAGTGGCAAAATCACTGTTGACGAACACGATTTAGGAGCCGTTCGTGGCTCAAAGATCCTCGAACTTCGACGAAAAATTGGTTTTGTGTTTCAGGACTTAAAACTTCTTTCCGACAGAAGTGTTTATGAAAATGTCTCTCTTTCCCTTTACGTTCTTGGTAAGTCCACTAAAGACATTAAAAACGAAGTCGCCGAAAAACTTAAGCTTGTCGGCCTATCCGATAAAGGCGATTTTTTCCCCTCCCAACTCTCAGGCGGCGAACTTCAGCGGGTAGCCATCGCCCGAGCCCTGGCTGGTGACCCAAAATACTTAATCTGTGACGAGCCAACCGGTAACGTTGACGACGCTAACGCCTGGAAAATCATGAAGATTCTTGATCGGGTAAATAAAGGCGGGACAACTATCATTATGGCTACCCACAATAGTGAAATTGTCGATACAATGGATAAGCGGGTGGTAAGGCTGGAGGACGGTCACGTCATCTCGGACAAAAAAGGTAAATATCGCTAAGGTTATCGATGGGACACCAACTTTCTACTACTTGGCAATATATTAGGCGCTCGCCCTACCAAGCTGCTGCGGCAATAATGATCATGACCATGACCGTTTTTGCTGGCCTGGCTTTTTTCCTTCTTTCCCTAGCCTCCCAAAGACTACTGGTCTATCTCGAGCAAAAGCCTCAGGTGATTGCTTTCTTTAACGACACTATTACTACTAAAGAGGCCGTTACCCCCCTTATAACCGAACTCGAACTTACTGGTAAAACCGCAAGTATCAAGTTTGTCTCTAAGGAAGAAGCCCTCGCTATCTACCGCGAGCGAAATAAAAGCGATCCTCTTCTTTTAGAACTTGTCACTGCCAATACTCTACCAACCAGCCTTGAGGTCTCTGCTAAAACCGTTTCTGATCTCCCCGCTCTCTACGAGATCTTAAAGAAAGCTCCCAATATCGAAGAGATCTCATATCAACGGGACGTTGTCGATTCCCTCATTGGCGCTCTAGACCGAGTTCGTAAATTTGGCGCTGCTCTAGTTACTTTTCTGGTTATTACCTCGCTTTTCACCATCCTTACTATTATTGGAATGAAGATTTCCCTTCGCCGGGATGAAATTGAGATCCAGCGCCTCGTTGGCGCTTCTACCTGGTATATCCGCTTCCCCTTTCTTTTTGAAGGTTTCTTTTACGGCGCCTTTGCTGCCGTTGTCTCCTGGATAGTGATCTATAGTCTTATCCTTCTTGCTACCCCGCATCTTCTGCCCTATCTCTCCGGTCTTTCTCTCTTACCAGTTCCGCCCATTTTTATGCTGGCCGTTTTTGCCGGCGCTGTCACCAC
>CAZKPQ010000070.1:0-3958 GCA_964554695.1 uncultured Gammaproteobacteria bacterium
CCCCCGCCTCGCTAACAAAGAGAGGCCCCTTCTGACTTCCAGCTCCAATCCCACCGTCGCGCCCGCACCCCCACCCGTCTGGAAGCCCTAAATTTCTCTGATCGCCAGAACCCTCGTCGTCTTATGAGGGCCATTGAGATTGCCCAGGCTACCACTGTTCCAAATGTCCCCCCTTTAACCAAAGACTACCTATTATTTGTTCTTTCTGCCTCCTTAGACTTTCTTTCTAAAAAAATCGATTTGCGTTCCCGCGGCGACTTAGCTTCGGAAGTTAAAATGATTGAGTCTCAGGGCTACTCTCTATCCCTTCAATCAATGTCCGCCTTAGTTTATCGTGAGTTTCAATCCCCAAAGCCTATTTCTGAAATTTTCGAAAACTGGAACCGATCAGATAAAAAATATGCCAAGCGCCAATTAACTTTCTTCAAGAAGTTTTTTCCTGATGATACTTGGGTCGAAGTCGACAAACCCGGTTGGAAAGCAAGGGTAATTCGCCTCGTTTCCTCGTGGTACACTTGAACCAAAAGTGAAGAAAAAGCCTTCCTTAAAGTTCGCCACTGATAAAGATAAAGCCAAGTTTTCTCATCTTCTTGCCGAAGGCGAGGACATCATTCTTTGCTTTGGCATTGGCGACAAGTACTTCTGGCTCAATGCTATCTCCCTAGCTCCCTTTACCCTTCTTCTTATTGGCCTACCCTTTCTCTGGAAGCTCGTCCACTTAAAACACCGCCTAACCTATATCCTTACTGACCGCCGTGTTCTAATAAAAGACGGCGTCTTATCAGTTAAAACTGTTTCCGTTCCCTACGACAAAATTACCCATATTAGTGTTAAAGAAAGTTTCATCAACCGCATAAGTTTTAATATTGGTGACATTACTATCCACACTGCCGGTCCAACCCCAATCGAGATTGACTTAATTAAGGTCGAAAACCCTGTCAAGATCAAAAACTTAATCGAAGAGCTTATTGTCAAAGAACGATCTCTTCTTGGCGTCAGCTCTAAAAGATCCCCCTTTGTTAAACCCCTCTAGCCTCCTCGTTGTCTTTACAAAACTCCCTAAGCCACTACAATTAAACCGTGGATAATCAAGGTAAGAAAAAGATCTTAATCGTTGACGATGACTCTGCTCTCCGGCGACTCTATTCTGTTGAGCTCACCACCCGAAACTTTAACGTGGTTGAGGCTGCTGATGGCAAAGAGGGCTACTCTAAAGCAACTACCGAGAGCCCCGATCTGATTCTTCTCGATGTCATGATGCCCCAAATGGATGGGATTGCTCTTCTTACCCAAATTCGCCAAGCCGACGCCCTTAAGGAAGTTCCCGTTATTATGCTCACTAATTTCGGCCAGGAAAATCTTATTCAGCAAGCTTTCGACCTGGGTGCCACTGACTACCTTCTTAAGTATAAAGTTACCCAATCCGAGATGGCCGACAAAATAAACCAAATACTTTCTAAAAATGGTTAGCCACTCTTTCTACAGCATCCTGTTTAGGCTTTATCTAGCCGCAATCAATCTGTAGAAAAAAGCTAATTTCCCTAAAAAGTGTCACTGCCCACCAACTTTGAGATTTACCTCGCCCCCCTCGTCATCCTTGTTCTTGTACTCGCTTTCTTTCAGGTCCGCCGGACTCAAAAAGCTCTCCGAAAACACCAGCGGGAACTGGAAAGCCGGATGTATGAGTCTTTAATTCTTCGAGAGATCGGCGAGCGCATTGGCTACGAGCTTAATATCACTAAGATCCTCGACACTATTATCGATTCCCTCAACAAACTTCTGCCTTTTTCCGTCGTCTCTTACATGATCATCTCTCCTGACGGCACTTCGGTTGGACATAAGATTCATATTGAGGAAGTCGTCGGTCCAAAATTTCTCTCCGTTGTTCGCACTCATATGCTTGACTCCTTAAACCAAATCGCTCCCCGCCGTTTTACATCTGACGAGGTCAAGGAAACTATTAGTGGGGGAGTCGTTGATGATGGAGCCAGTGCCACTGTCCTTTCACTTTGGATTACTCCTTTAGTCATCAATACCCGCGGCCTTGGCGTTCTGGCTGTTGCTAGCCGACAAGCTGGTCTCTATCACGGTCCCGAGATGGACCTTCTCACAAAAATTCTTTCCCAGGCTAATCGGGCCGTCAATAATCTTGAATCAGTAATTGCCTCCGAGGAGCATCGTCTCAATGCCCTTGTCCACTCCCTCATCGATGGCATTATTATGCTTGATAAAGACCTTAACCTCCTTGTCATTAACCCGGCGGCTGCCGAGTTTTTGTCTCTTCCTAAAGCTGCCGAGCTAACCATCTTTGATATCGCTAAAAGTCTTGCCGACCGGGTCGATCTCCGAAGTAAAATTGACGAGGCCGTCAAATCAGATCGTATCTCAACTATCGACAACATCAATTTTGCCGAAAAACTTTGCCGCATCATCATCTCTCCCGTTAAAGACTACGAACAAAAGATAATTGGCACCGTCGTTGTTTTCCACGATATGACTCCCGAGCGGGAACTGGAGCGTTTGCGAAATGAATTCACCGCCATGATGGTCCACGAGCTTCGGGCTCCTCTCTCCGTCGTTCGGGGCACCACTGACGTTATCGCCCGAAACCCAAACCTTGCTACCGAGCCTGCCGGCCAAGAGCTTCTTAAGACTATGCACTCTTCTGCAGAGAGCATGCTCTCTCTCGTTAATGATCTTTTGGATGTTTCTAAAATCGAAGCCGGTAAGTTCCAAATCATTAAAACCTCGACCAACTTAGCTGATGTGATTCGTGACCGTGTTACCTTCTTTAATGAACTGGCTACCGGTAAATCAATTACTCTCACTGCCGATCTTGCCGATAATCTAACAGCTAACTTCGACCGTGATCGTATTGCTCAAGTCCTTAATAATCTCCTTTCAAATTCTCTTAAGTACACTCCCGGTGGAGGGAAAATTACCGTTAAAGGCTACAAAATTACTGACCCTTCCCAAATCGCTTGGCGCTTTGGGCCAAAAACTACTTTTACTCCGGCCGTTCCCGCTATTGCCATCTCTGTCTCCGATACTGGCGTTGGCGTCGACGATTCCGAATTACCTAAGCTCTTTACCAAGTATCATCAAATCCAGCCAGGCCACGCTGGTTCTGGTCTCGGCCTCGTCATTGCTAAGGGTATTGTTGAATCTCACGGGGGAGCTATCACCCTCGAATCTCACCAAAACGAGGGTACGACCGTCCATTTCACTATTCCTATCGAGGACAAACCTTTGGGTTGACAATTAGCAGCCGGTCGTGTAGACTGCCAACTGAAATTACTTATGGAACCAATCACTGTTTTACCGGTTGCTCCGCTTCGCGATGGACCAGTTTTTGCCAGTACCGATATTCCTCTCGCTTTTGGCCGGACTAAATCAGTCGCTGCCCTTAAAAACGCCGCTGAATCGAACCGTTTAATCTTTGTCGTTGCTCAAAAAGACCCCAGTGAAATTGATACTAACCCCGAAAATCTCTATTCTGTCGGTACTATCTGCCAGGTCCGCCATATCTATTCCAGTGACACCGAAGTCAACGTCTTTGTTCATGGTCTTGCCCGGGCGCGGGTCAAGCGCTACGACGCTTTGGAGTCCTTCCTGGTCGCCGAGGTCGAGGAAATAAAAGACGCCGAGTTTGATCCCAATGACCCCGAGGTAACCGCTTTAGTTGGCCACATCACCTCAGAGTTTCAAAATGCCATCCGCCTTGGTAAAACCTTCGATTTTTTTGTTCTTCTTCGGGTAAGTAGTGGCCTTGGTCCAGCCGAGTTAGCAAATCAAATGGCCGCCATTCTTGATTTTACTTCCGAGGAGCGCCAGCGCCTTCTCGAGGAAACTAGTGTTCCCGCTCGTCTAAAAGCTATTGCCCAAAAGCTCAGCGAAGAAATTAAAGTTCTCGAGCTAGAGCGAAAGATTGTTTCTCAAACCCAAGCTAAGTTTGAGA
>CAZKPQ010000071.1:0-3912 GCA_964554695.1 uncultured Gammaproteobacteria bacterium
CGGAGAGTGGATGGGGATAACAAAATTAACCGACTGGTCACGAAAATTCGGGCTTGGAACGAAAACCGGAATTGACTTGCCGGGGGAAGGGGCGGGGTTAGTGCCAGATGAAAAGTGGCGGAAGGATAATAAGCGGGATTGGTATCTAGGTGACACATACCACTTAGCCATTGGACAGGCGGAGCTTTTAGTGACCCCTCTTCAGGTTAATTTGTGGACGGGGGCAGTGGCTAATGGAGGGAAACTTTGTCGGCCATCAATTCTTAAAAATAGTAACGCTCATGGGAAGTGCAAGGATTTGGGGATAAGTAAGGAAACGTTGGAGTTGGTACGAAAGGGACTGATAGCGGCGTGTAGCCCGGACGGAACGGCCTGGCCACTCTTTAATTTTGTGAATAATAGGAAAAAAGCGATTTCAGTTGCCTGCAAAACGGGGACGGCGGAATTTGGTGACCCTCAGAATCGAACTCACGCCTGGCTAACGGCATATGCGCCAGTAGAGAACCCGGAGATAGTTGTGACGGCAGTTCTTGAAGGGGCGGGGGAAGGATCGGACGAGGCGGCTCCGGTGGTTAAAAAAGTTTTGGAAGAGTACTTCTTGGATAGGTAATCGCTTCTGGACAAGGACTCTGACGGTTTTGGATGGCGTTTGGTGTGACCAGCGGACAATGTGAACACTGGAGTCGCCGGTCAAACGGTCTGTCGCCGGGTAAGATTTCCCGGAAATCGCGTTGGTCGGTTGTAGTATAGGTGTTATGGACGGCCGAGGCTAAAGAGTCGTGGGTGCACTGCCCGTCGATACCCCATTGTCCCCTAAATAGCTCACATGGCTTCTGACTTGGTGACATGTTTCTAGTCTCAGGGTAATCTTAAAGATGGGATGTCGAAAAAAGAAGAGAGATCTCTGGAGGTATTTTCTACTATCTCTTTGGAGAGTAAACATTATCCTAGTAGGTTGAGGAATATTAGCGATCCTCCAGTAATACTCAATGTTTTGACGCGGTTATCCAAAGGTGAGCTGACACGGATTTGGGAGAGGAAAACGATAGCGGTAGTGGGAACAAGGAAGATGACGGCTTATGGGAAAGAAGCGACGGAACGGTTAGTAGAAGGGCTGGTTGAGGCTGGTCTAGTAATTGTTTCGGGGATGGCGTTGGGGATTGACGGAGTGGCCCACGAGACTTGTTTAAAGAAGAAAGGAACGACAATTGCAGTCCTGGGGGCAGGAGTTGATGTAGTATACCCACCGGAACACGAAGGTCTCTATAAACGAATCTTGTCCAGCGGAGGGGTAATAGTGTCGGAACAGCCACTCGGAAGAAGGGTGTCGCGGGAGCTTTTTCCAGCCAGAAATAGAATAATTTCGGGATTGGCTGATGGGGTTTTAGTTGTTGAGGGAGCAATTAAGTCGGGAAGCTTAATAACTGCCCGACTAGCTTTGGATCAAGGGAGAGAAGTGTTTGCGGTTCCGGGACCAATAACTTCGGAGGTGTCAGAAGGTACGAACTATCTTATTTCCCAAGGAGCAGGGGTGGCTTTGAGTAGCGACTCAATTCTTGAACGGTTTACTGGCTGAGTTTCCTATCTAGAGCCTAACTCTGCCTTATCAAAGGTAGGAAAGGCCTGGCTGTCGTATGGGTTTTCCGGACGAGGGTTTAGCCGTTTTTGGGTTCCTCCAACTTCGGGAACACGCGAGCGAGCTCTTCTTCGTCTGGCCTTATCGGTATCAGGAACGGTAGTGAGCGCTATAGCGTAGTTGGCCCGAGTTACTGGTGGGGGGGTAAATCTAGTTTCTTGTGGTTTGGTCATAAGCTCCGAAATTATAGCACGAGAGATTTTTCACAGTTTTTGGACGGTATGGTATTGACGGATGGTCAGAATTAGTGCTCTAGCTATTCGAGGGGGCTTAGATCGTGGAGAAAGCGGATTCCGGAGGGGTCGCCCTCAACACCTGGGAAACGAGTCAGGACTCGGACATGGATCTGGGGACCAAGAAGAGATGTCCGTCGTGATACGAGCCAGCCATCACTAATGATTAACCGTTGGTAAAAATGCTCTTCTGGCTGGCGCCTGGTCCTTTCCTCGGTCGAAGTTGCACTTACCCTAACTAGACTTCCGGAAAAGATGTGGGGACTTTCAGCGGTGCTTTTGCACCGGCCGCAAGTAGGGTAGGCTGGTTCTACCTTGGCGGGGTTTTTGATTTCTATTGCCATAATAGAGGCCCTATTTTCGCATGTGAGTGATCAATCGGCAAACATTGGTCCCTTGACAGACCGCTTACAATTAACGGAGGATTGTTGGTATGAATCTAATAATAGTCGAGTCACCCACTAAGGCTAAGACACTTGGTCGGTTTTTGGGGGAGGATTACCGGATTGAGGCCTCAATGGGTCATGTGCGTGATCTTCCGGAAAAGAAGCTGGGGATTGATGTAAAGAAGGACTTCGAGCCGGAGTATGTAGTATCGCCTACGAAGAAAGAACGAGTGACAGAGCTTCAAGCCTTAGCAAAAAAAGCGGATAAGGTGATCCTAGCGACAGATCCCGACAGAGAGGGGGAAGCGATCTCCTGGCACATTGCCAGTCTATTGGACGGGAAGAAAGACTCAAAACTGACGAGAATTACCTTCCATGAGATTACTCAATCGGCAATTACGGAAGCTTTGTCCCATCCTGGAAAGATTAATATGCAGCTTGTCGATGCTCAACAGGCAAGGCGAATACTAGACCGGTTAGTCGGCTATAAACTGTCACCACTTCTTTGGAGAAAGGTACGAAAGGGACTGTCGGCCGGGAGAGTGCAGTCAGTAGCGGTCCGTCTAATTGTTGAACGAGAAAGAGAAATCACGGCATTTAAGCCAACAGAATACTGGGAGATAGTCGCAAATTTGGAGCTAATTGACCCGGCGGGACGAGCACCAATAGGTTTTGGTGCGAAACTTTTTAAGCACAAAGGCGAGAACCTAGAGATTGAAAGTGGGGAAAAGGCAAAAGCGATTACGAGTGAACTTGAAACGGCGGAATATAAAGTGGCGGCAGTAGGGAACAAAGAAGTAAGAAGAAGCCCATATCCGCCATTTACGACCTCGACTTTACAACAAACGGCGGCGAATCTGTTCGGGTGGAGTGCCAAAAGAACGATGCAGATAGCCCAGAATCTTTACGAACGAGGGCTTATTACTTATCACCGAACAGACTCAACGAACCTGGCGGGGGAAGCCGTAGCGGCCGGGCGAAAATATATCGAAGAAAAGTTCGGACGAGAGTACCGGCCGGAAGAGCCGCGATTTTTCAAGACTAAATCGAAAGTGGCCCAGGAAGCGCATGAGGCGATTAGACCGACAAACGTAGGGGATATTGGGGGAGATTTGGGACTAGACAGAGATCAAGCCAAACTTTACGAGCTAGTGTGGAAGCGGTTTGTTGCCTGCCAGATGACGGAGGCGGTTTATGAGCAACAAACAGTCGACGTAGCAGCTGGGGAGTATCTTTTTAGAGCTAATGGACAAAGAATGGTTTTCGAAGGGTGGCAGAAGGTATTTGGTCGGGAAGAGGGGGACGGGAAGGATACGGTGCTTCCAGCCGTAAATCCTGAGGAAGCACTGAAGCTTCTGGGACTTAATCCGACACAGCACTTTACTGAGCCTCCGCCAAGATATACCGAGGCATCATTAATTAAGGCCCTAGAAGAGTTTGGGATCGGGCGACCGTCAACGTACGCTCCGATTATTTCAACGATTCAGGACCGGCAGTATGTGGAGAAACAAGATAAGAAGTTTCAGCCGACAAATTTAGGGCTAGCGGTAAATGACTTTTTAATGGCTAACTTTTCTAACGTAATGGATTACCAGTTTACAGCCGGAATGGAGAATGATTTGGACTTAATTGCCAATGGCGAGAAGGAGTGGGTACC
>CAZKPQ010000072.1:0-3896 GCA_964554695.1 uncultured Gammaproteobacteria bacterium
TAGCCGCCTTAACCAACGTCCCGGCATAGAAACCACAATGGGGGCAAACTCGGTGGAGAAGCTTGGGTTTCTTACCGTGGGGACAAAGGAAGATCCCGGTTACCGAGAGAGAAAAGGCAGCCCGACGGGTCAGTTGCCGTTTAGTAGAGAGTTTTCGCTTAGGTAGGGGTGTCATAAAAGTCTAAATAGATTATTAGTTAGGCGCGATCTTAATTTTAGAGTCAGCAAGCATTTTCTTCAATAGTGGAAAACGCTCAGGGGCTACGATGACTTTTTCGGCTAAAAGATTAGCTTTTTCAATCAGATCAAGGTTGGTAAAGTCGGCAACATCAAAATCCCAACGGCCGTGTTGGGCAGTACCAAAACGGGTTCCGGGACCGCGGAACTTAAGATCAACCTCAGCAAGCTTTAAACCAGAGTGAAGTTTCTCAAGGTTTTTAAGGCGAGCCAGGGCAGAGGGAGAATCCGATTCGGTAAAGAGAAGACAGTAGGCGTCTTGTCCCCGACGGCCGACGCGGCCACGAAGTTGGTGAAGCTGAGCCAAACCGAAACGGTCGGCGGCTTCGATAATAATGATGGTGGCGCCGGGGATGTCTAACCCGACCTCGACGACCGGGGTAGCAACAAGAATATCGATCTGACCGTCCCGAAAGGCAGAAAGAACTTTATCTTTTTCGAGGGGTTTCAGGCGACCATGGAGAAGCCCGAGCCGAAGACTTGGGAAAACACGCTTTAGGGTTTCAAACTCGGCCTTAGCAGATTTTACCGATTGGAGGGATTCGGCATCCGACTCTTCGATTAGAGGGCAAATAATAAAGGATTGGGTTTTTTGGGACTCGACCCAAGAGTAGGCTGCGGCGCGCTTCGCTTTGGGAACAACCCAGGTTTTAACGGGTTTTCGGCCAACCGGTAAGGTGTCGATGATACTTATATCAAGGTCGCCAAAAAGAGTGAGAGCGATGGTTCTGGGGATTGGAGTAGCGGTCATCGTTAACACGTGAGGAGTGGCGGCTTTACTTGTAAGCTTAGCTCTCTGGGCAACGCCGAAACGGTGAGATTCGTCGATAACGATTAAGCCTAGTTTTGGGAAAGTAAGCTTATCGACCAATAGGGCATGAGTGCCAACGATAATGTCTAGGCCGGCGAAGTTTTTCGAACTTCCGGTAACGATACCGACGTCAATTCCCAAAGGAGAAAGAAGTGATTTTAAGGTGTCGAAGTGCTGAAAGGCGAGAATTTCAGTTGGGGCCATAAGAACTGCCTGATAACCATTAAGGTAGGTGGCAAGCATGGCCAGGGCGGCGACGACGGTTTTGCCGCTGCCGACGTCGCCCTGAAGGAGGCGATTCATGGGAGAGTCGGAGGCAAGGTCTTTAAAGATTTCACTAACCACCCGTTTTTGAGCCGGGGTAAGTTTAAAAGGAAGGTTGTTAACAAAAGTAGTTAGAGCCGGTCGGTGAGGGGTAATAACAAAGGGATGAGTGACTTTAGTCTCCTTTCGGGCGGCATGGCGTGATTTAGCTTCCAGGGTAGAGACGAGAAGCTCGTCAAAGGCCAGCCGATTTTTAGCAGCTTCGGCGTCTTCAAGAGAAGAGGGGTAGTGAAGCTTTAGCAAAGCATCCTTAAGACCTAAAAGGTTTTCAGTTTTCAGGGTATCTTGATCAAGAAACTCGGGAACTGGTAAAAGGTTGGTTTTAACGGCATTTATAAGGAAGACGAGGCGGGCTCTTAGCCATTTACTACTGATGCCTTGGGTTTCTGGATAGATGGGGACCAAACGGGCAGTGTGGACTGGTTTGGCGCCTTCCCGGAGAATTTCGTAATCGGGGCTTTCCAAGGCTAGGCCATGATGAGCGCGTTTGACAACCCCCGAGAGACTAACAAAGTCCCCTTTCTTAATAATTCTGGTTAGGAAACGCTGGTTAAACCAAAGGACGTCAACGGTACCGGTGTCGTCAGCAACTTTAGCGGTTTGGAGGACAAAGCCCGAGCGGGTAAAGACGTTTTTAATTTCGACTACTCTCCCCTGCAAGGTGACCGTCTCCCCTTCTTGAAGGGAACTAGCTTTAGCAATTAGCCGAAAGTCCTCGTAACGGTTGGGGACGTGGTAAAGAAGGTCACGCACTGACGATATCCCAAGGCGAGCTAGGTGAGTGGCGAAAGCGGGGCCAACAGCCGGCAGACGGGAAACCGGGGAAGTGAGGGTAAGTTTAGGGGGCGTCACAGGCTGATTATAGCGATAAAAAGTTTTTTGCCAAAGGTAAGCCTTAGTTGATTTATGGGGAAGGATTTTGAGAAGATCGGTTATGGCAAGACCGGAAAAAGGGACCTATCCTCTTACAAGACAGACGCTTCGCCAAGGCCGGTTAAGATTAGAGTATGCCTGGGCAGGCTGGATAGTGGAGAGAAATCGAAGTGAGTATGTTCGACAAGCCTTACCGGGGGCACTTCTAGTAGTAGCGACAATTCCCCTAGCCTTTTTCGAAACCCTAACACTTCCGGTAGTTTTAGCCCGGAGATAGGGTAGACGATTTTTCAAGAAAAGCTATTATTAAAAGGAATGAGATTTCCAAAATTGACTAAGGAGGTAGTAGTGAGGGGTGGATTTGGAAAGGCGTTTAGGAAAAGCTGGCAGTTTCTTGTCAGAGAACCAAAGTGGTTGTGGATTTTTGCCGCAGTACTAGTGGTTATTAACGCAGGGCTTTTTGGGGGAATTGTCTTTGGGGAAAAACAGACCCTGAGGGAGGCCGAGCTTCCAGTAGAAAGTAGCGAAGAGATAAAAAGCTACTTCTCCTACAGCGACGACAATGTCAAAGAGCTCTCAAGACTTCAAACGGACAAGGTTATTAGCTGGGAAGAGATACACAAAGTAAACTCGGTGGTTTATGACTTCATCGCCAAGGAGAAAATGGTGCCAACGGTGGCAGCGAAGCTTTATGCCTACCTGGCGGTAGCTGAACGAGATGCAGTGGCAGTCTCAATTAAAGCCACCGGTAAGCCTAGCGGCTCGATTGAGCCAGTAGTTAAAGAGGTTGCTTGCCTTCTTATTGCCGAAGAGTGTGAAGGGTTGGGACTGACGAACGAAGGTGATAGCTATTCCAAGGGTTTGGCGAGCTTAGTTCTGGCAAAGGTAAAGGAGAGAGATTTAAAGGAAAAAGAAGGGGTATTTTTCCCGACACGGCTTTGGGGGGAAGGATATTGGGAAGGAGAAGCACCGATTACCCCCGAAAGTGGCAGTTGGCAGCCATGGCTTATCGATAGTGCTTTAGAATTTGTGCCATCCCCTCCTCTCCCTTACGGATCGGCGGAAGATCTGCAAGAAATTGAACTGACAAAAGCGGCGGTGGCGGGAATTACTAAAGAGCAGAGAGAGAAAGTGATTCTGTGGGCTGGAATTAAGGGGTCTATTACGCCGGCGGGGATATGGCTGTCGCACGCGGACCAAGTTATTTGGGAGAATAATCTGTCGCTAACTCAAGGACTTTTTATCCGTTCAAATTTAGCCATGGCGATAGCCGACTCGTTTATTGTTTGCTGGAAGACAAAATACACTTACTGGACGGCCAGACCCAATATGCGAGACCGGGAACTTAAAACAATTATTCCGACTCCGCCGTTCCCAAGCTTCCCGTCAGGACACTCGACAGTTTCGGCGACGGCGGCAACTGTGCTTAGCTACTACTTCCCAGAAAAACGAGAGGTCTTTTTTAAGATGGCCGAGGAAGCAAGGGACAGTAGGTTGTGGGCGGGGATCCATTTTCCCCAGGACAACCAGGTTGGATTCACGGTTGGGGAAAAAGTGGGCAGGGCGGTAGTTAAGAAGCTTCGATAGATAGGCTTCGCAGATTGGGCGGTATAATAGGCTAGATGGTGAAAGAAGTTGTGATAGATGTAGG
>CAZKPQ010000073.1:0-3834 GCA_964554695.1 uncultured Gammaproteobacteria bacterium
GCCGCTTCGGTCAAGGTTAGCTACCGTTGTTCCGGATGCTGAAGCGGTTAGGATGATTTGATCAGTTCCGGTATCGTTCAAAACCGTAAGGGCTTTTCCAGTAACCGTTCCGGAGATAGTCAGCTTCCCAATCGAATCAGACGTTGTTACCGACCCCACCAAGACGTTATAAGCGGCAGCATCGGGAGTTAAAACCGACCCTGAAAGAGTCCACGGACCAGCCGATCCGCCGGTGTTAATGTCAACCCAAGACAGACCGCCGCTTCCATCATTTGTCAGCGTATACCCACTCCCGGCTGCCTGAGCATTAGGAAGGGTGTAGATAATGTTGCTAGTTAAAGACGGCGCCTGAAAACCAGTGTAGTTAGACCCATCACTGTCATAAAGTCGGAGGTCTCCTGCATTAAACAGAGCCAAATTCCCGCTATTATCGAATGCAAACCTGGCTATCCCTGATGCCGAACCGGTCAAAATATCGCTTCCCGTCCCCGTATCAGCCTGATTAATTATTACAGCGCTCTGGGCTGTTGTTCCGTTAATATAGACCGCTGGGTAAGCAGACGATGTTGCTGCCACTGAAAACAGATCATTTACTGACACCGCGCCGGGAATATTATTAAGACCGGTTACTCCAACATTCAAAAGATACCCCGTCGCGTCTGCGACACTAAAAGTGTCGTCAACGTCGAACCCGCCATTGGCATTTAGGTTCCCTGTAAAGGTAATTATCCCGTCGGCGGTAATTGCCCCAATCCCAGACATATCACCGCTAGTGTTAATGTCCCAGTCACTGGTATTTATCGATCCCGTATCGCCCCCATCTCCCAAACTAAACCCTCCATTTCCCGTTAGATCCCCCGCTAGTGTCAGTCCTCCCGCAGTATCAAAGTCAGTGCCGCTGTTGCCAATATTTAGGATCGGTAAATTGTTAAGACTTAGATTAGCCGCCGTAAACGTGGCTAAAGTTGTGCCTTTGGGCGAAATCACAATGTTACCCGTCGACCCGCCCCCAATCGTCAAAGTTTGAAAATTCGTCGTTTGAATTACCCCTGCGGCGTCTAGCGTTAAATTGCCAGCAATCGTCGCCGTGGGAGTTCCGGAAGAGACGTTAATAAATCCAAATTTTGCTGACGCCGTTGAACTCCCCCCCACTAAAAGGTCTGTCGTCGTGTTCAATGGAACAATCGCCCCATTACTTATTTGCCACACCGTACTTCCCGAAGCTACGGCCGTCCAGCTGAGCGTCCCTGATCCGTTTGTAGTTAGTGCGTACCCGTTTGTTCCATCTGCCGACGGCCAGGTATAGGTCACTCCGTTAAACTTGGTTGTTCCCGTAGACGTAAAGTTGCCTACCGTTACCGCATTAGAAGTCGTCCCCCCTCGAGCGGTCACGGTATCTAGAGTCGATTTATTAGCGATTGTTACCGTTGTTGATCCTGACAAGGTAATGTCGGTCCCAGCCGTTAAAAGAGTCTTTAGATCCTTAAAGACAGGCTCTCCGCTACCACCCGACGTCAAGATCTGGTCACTCCCTCCAGCATCCGATACCGCTAATGCGTCAGCTGTGCTATAAACAATTCCTCCCGCCACTGGTTCAAGAGCCCCCCCGGTTCCTCCTGCCGATACTGGCAGTGTCCCAGTTACTTCAGTCGGGCTCCCAAGGTCAATCGCTGCCGAGAAAAGTCTTCCCGATTCATCAGTGTGAACCACTCCCGCTCCGGCCGTTGCCAGAGTCACCGTATCCTCAAAAACCGCCGGCACGCTTACTTCAAATTGGATATCTCTTGCGGCAGCTGCTGCTAGAACCTGCCCGTCCTCAGACACAGCTGCTAACTGCACACTTTCCCGATTACCAAACTTGGAAGCCAAATACTCACCTGCTGGCGTTCGTACAAGCCCTAGAATTCCAACTACCCCAATTACCCCAGTTATAGCCCCAATCTTTGTTGCTTGTCTTAGCTTGGAAATAGCCTCGTCATAACCAAACCCTTGCGTATCTACTACCCTTGTTTCTGAGCTTCTAAACCCTCCCGTTTGGGCAGCGTTTTGTGAACCGAGACTGTCCTGCGGCTTTTCTCCCAATACTCCTTCTTCTACCTTCTCCTCAGGCTCTGAAAGCTTGGACTTTATCTGATGATACTCTAGACCTTTCTCCTTAAACGATTGGATCTTTAGTAGGAGATCTACCGTACTGGCGGGTAAGTGGCCTTGTGTTGGACCACCCGCAATTGACCGCCTAACCATGTTCGGTAGAAGCCCAATCTTGATGTAATACCGGAGCCAGTTATACGGGTCACCCCACCCGAAATCAAACCCCTTCTCCTTTGCCTGACGAATTACCTCTCCTACCGAGAGAAGTTGTCCGTCAGAACCGGGCAGTTTGGAAAAACTCATACTAACTAACCTGCTCACTGGGGAAACCCTTGCCATGAGAGATAGGCCCCAACGAAGCTAAACAATCGAGTGTGGAAACGTTGCTAATGCAAGCTAAAGCTAAACTTTTCTCCTGAGGGAACTGTGAAAATTTCTCGTCACGGGATGAATTTCTCGTCATGGCAATATTCAGTGTAAACGCTTCTATAATTACTTGTCAATAATTTAATTCATATATAATAAGCTCAAATTTCCGGTTATGAAAAAAATACGATTTTTTGTTCACGGGTCTTCTTTATAAGCTAAAATCGCACTTTTCCCGCGGGAGGTTATCGGAAAAATCATCCATCCAGGCACAACCACCTTCTCCTCTTTGACAAAGCCTTGCTTTCCGACCAGAATTAAACCAATGAAGCCTATCCTAGCCATTTTGAGCCTAACCCTGCTCGTATTAATCTTTCCCCAGCTGTTCCCAGTTCGCGCTGTTTCCTCCGATCTGGGAATTGCTATCTACGTTAAAATTGATGACGACAATGCTCCTGACGGTGCCATTGTTAGCTTTAAGGACGGGAAATACAGCCTTTCTCGTGAGCCCGGAGATTCTAAGCTCTTTGGCGTTGTTACAGATACCCCCAGCGTTTCCTTCAGAAACCTTACCGATACTGGCACAAAAGCTGTCCTCTCGTCCGGGACCGCTTATGTTTTAGTCAACACTTCTGCCGGCAATATCGAAAAGGGAGATCTTATTACTTCCTCAACCACTCCCGGAGTCGGTCAGAAAGCTCAAGCAGGTTATGTTTTGGGAACTGCCCTTGATGACTACGCTAGTGCTGACAAACAAAAAGCCGGCAAAATTCTCGTTTCCCTAAATATCCATGCCTCGGGCACAGCCGGAGGTTTCGGAGAAGCTCCCCGGGTCAATCTCCTTAACATCATCAAGGAGGGCAGCCAAGCACCAATCCTAAGTCCCCTCGCCTCCCTACGCTATCTCCTGGCTGGTATTGTTGCCTTTACCTCTTTTATCCTTGGGTTCATGATGTTCGGCCGAGTCGCCTCCAAAGGTGTTGAAGCCATTGGCCGAAACCCACTGGCTGCCCGACTAATCCAGTTCGGCATTATCTTTAATTTGTTACTCACCGCCGGTATTATGATCGCCGGCCTTGCGCTTGCCTACCTAATCCTGGTACTCTGAGGTAGTTTGCTTACCTAAATCCCGCCCTATGCAAGCTACGGAGCTTTTTTATCTCTCACTGGGAATCTTAACCGTCGCTACCGCTACTAGTCTGGCGGTAATTTTATACATCCCCCTTCTTCGGCTTCTCGCCCAAACAAAAAAGCATGAAGCCAAGGTTTTTGCTGAGGCTAAAAATCGAGCTCAGAATCTCCTCACCGAAGCCGAAAAAGAATCCTTGGAAATAATAAAAAGTGCCCATCTGGAGGCCAGGAAGATTATCTCTGAGT
>CAZKPQ010000074.1:0-3753 GCA_964554695.1 uncultured Gammaproteobacteria bacterium
TCCGCCCATTTTTATGCTGGCCGTTTTTGCCGGCGCTGTCACCACTGGCGGACTGGTCGGCATTCTCGGTAGCTTCTTAGCTGTCTGGCGATACCTAAAAAGCTAGCCGTCTAAAACCTGTGTCTAAAGACAAGTTACAAGACTCTGGCTGACCGTAATGTTTAAACCCAAAGCACTTGGCATCTTAACTACTCTTCTCGTCCTTCTAAATTTTGCTCTCCCTATCTCTGCCGAAACGCTCGATGAACTTCAGAAAAAAATAAACGAACTTCAAGAAAAAATTGCCACCACCCAGTCACAAGAAAAAACTCTCTCTTCCCAAATAACCATTCTCACCAGCGAAATTACCATTACTACTCTAAAAATAGAATCTACTCAAGCTAAGCTTGACCGCCTAACAAGTGACATTGCTTCCGTCTCCGGCCGGATTGACCGCTTAGAAGAGTCCCTTGGTCAAGTGTCGGAGGTTCTAGCTAACCGCATCGTGGAAACCTACATTGCCGGCCGCACTGACCCCCTTCTCTATTTAATCACCGCCGCCGATTTTTCTGACTTTCTCGGCCGCTTTGAATATCTAAAGATTGCTCAAAAGCATGACAAAACCCTTCTTTTCCAAATGGAACAGTCCCGGAAAAATTACCACGATCAAAAAAACCTCCTTGAAGACAAGAGACTTGAAGTGGAAGCTCTCTCCAAACAGCTTCAGGCCTACCAGGCCGATCTCGATCGCCAGAACAAAGAAAAACAGGTTCTTTTAGAAGTCACTCGAAACGACGAACGCCGCTACCAATCTCTTCTTGACCAAGCCCGTCGCGAGCTTGCCGCTATCCAAACCTCCCAGTTTACTGGTAAACGGGAAGTTAAAAAGGGTGAGGCCATTGGCCTTATGGGCTCAACTGGCTTTTCCACAGGTCCTCATCTCCACTTCGGCGTCTATAGCCTCTCCGAAGGCGACGCCGCTAACTTTAACTACAACTCTGGTTCTAATAATCCCTTTGATTTTCTCGTCAACCGCACGATTCGTGTCGATGGGGGAGCCTGCCACGACCGTGGTGCCGGGGATCACAACCTTGGTAGCGGCGGTTGGTCTTGGGCCATGTCTGGTCCCCGTCTCTCTCAGTGTTATGGTGCTACTCCTTACTCCTTTGTTTACTCCAACGGCCGTCACGAGGGCATCGACTTATACGACAACAACGACATTGTTGTCCGAGCCGTTGAGGACGGTATTGCCTACTTCTACCGCGGTTCCACCAGTTTTGGCAATAACGTTCGCATCTTTCACCCCAATGGTAAGATGACTCTTTACCTTCACTTGCAATAACTCCTAAAACCTTCGATACTAGTTTCAAATGCCATTTGCGGCTAAATGGCTTTCTCTCTTACTTCTTCCCTTTCTTCTTCCTTCCTGCGCCTTCGCCTCGACTAATCTTCTTACTAACCCTAGTTTTGAAACTCTCGAAAATGGTCTACCCTCAAATTGGCAGCGAAATTACTCCACTCTGGAGCTTTCCGCTACTTCCGGGGCTGCCTTTGCCCACTCCGACCAAACTGCGATTGTTTTCCAAAGCCAAACCTCATCTCAGAAGTACCTTTATCAACCGTTTTTAGTTACTCCGAGTCAAGCTTATCGTTTTACCGGTTTTACTAAACTCCTCGACGGCAACGCCAAGCTCTTTCTTCGTCTTTCCTGGTATGAATCCCCTGATGGCACAGGTACCGAACTTGAAAACACTGTCTCTCCCCAGAACACCGCTCCTTCTGACTGGGTAGAGCTAAAGCTTGAATCGACCGCTCCCACTAAGGCCAATTCGGCTCGGGCTAAGCTTGTCCTTGATCCCAAAGACTCCTCTTTAGCTAAGGGAGTCTTCGACAGCGTTAGTCTTTTGGAAATCTCTACCTCGTCGTCAGTTCTTCAAATCGATTTCCAGCTGCCTTCGAAAGCCATCATCCTTAACTCCTTCGAGATAAAAGTGGTCCTCAAAGGCGCTTCCCCCAACGCTACCTATCAGGTTCGTCCATTGGGCGGGACCGGATCAACCGACAACTCTCTTTACAGTCTTTCGGTCGAAAACAACGGTCATTGGTATCCCTGGAATGGTAGTTGGTCGTCTCTTCCTACTCTCGCCACTGACTCCCAAGGAGTAGGGGAGAAGACGCTTGTCGTTCGTTTCGGAGAGACGGCCGCCTCCGGCTCCAATAATCTGCTTATTCGTTTGCGCCGTCTGGGTACCGAAATTAATCTTGACTCCACTTTTAAAGAAATCACTCTTGAAAAATCTTCTCCTCCGCCCGCTCCCTCCGAAACTGTGCCACCCCCAGCTAGTTCCGCTCCCATGCCTCCCCCTGCCACCGATTCGTCCTCTGATTTCAAGCCGCCGACTTCTCTAGGTCCGGCTCAAGTCCCCTCTGTTTTAGGAAGCTTCTCGGCTTTTCTCGCTGCCGCTTCCAGCTCTTCGTCTACCCCGACCTCCGCCGACAAAGTTCCTAGCCTCGAACTCCCGGCTTTCCTCGAAGTTGCCCTTATCCTAAGCGGCGTCATTCTTACCGTGAGTTCGCTTCTTTATCTTTTCCGCGCTAAAATATGGTTACTCATTCAAATTCTTTTCCTAAATGAAACTTAAAACCCGCTACATTATCTATCTAGCCCTCCTATCTGTTATCGCCTGGGTTGTCTATCTGGCACGTGAAGTTCTTACTCCCTTTCTTTTTGCCGCAATCGCCAGTTACCTTCTTAATCCCGTGGTCACCTTTCTTACTGCTCGCCTTCGCCTTTCCCGAAGTCTCGCCATTACTCTTGTCACTCTAATCATCGTCCTTGTTCTTGGTCTTGTCCTTTACGTTCTGGGAAGCAAACTCATTTCCGAAAGTCGAGATTTCGCGTCTGACGCTTCTTTGATCCTTCACGAAGTTGAACAAGGTCAGAACTCTTTGCCGCCTGAAATAAAGCCTTTAGTTACCAACCTGACCGAGTCAGCCCGAAACTCTCTAAACATTTCTTCCCAGCAGGTCTTTCGTCTCTTCTCTGGCGCTATTAACTCGATTCTTTTTATTCTCGTTTTTTTCCTTGGCCTTATCTATTTTCTAAAAGAGGGCGGTAACATGGTTGAGGCCACCCAAAACCTCATGCCCAGTAACTGGAAAATTGAATTTGCCATTATCTCCCGCCGCATCAACCAAGTTCTTGGCAACTACCTCCGGGCCCAATTTCTTCTCATGCTCGTCATGTCTGTTTCTGTCGGTCTATCGCTCTTCATTCTCGGGGCTAAATATACTCTTCTTCTAGCCCTTGCCGTCGGTCTGGCCGAGGTCATGCCTTACGTTGGTCCCACTATTGCCTTTGTCTCAGTCTTTGCCGTCATTACCCTTACTGGTGGGGTGAGCCGGCTGGCTCTCCCTCCCGTTTACGAGGCTGCCATTGCCATCGCCATTTACTTCGTCCTAAACCAAATTCAAAACTACATTATTTCTCCCCAAGTTACCGGTCGCCTGGTTAAGCTCCACCCCCTTCTTATTATTACCTCAGTTCTTGTTGGTGGCCATCTTTTTGGCTTTCTTGGGATTGTTCTCGCCGTCCCCATCGTTGCCTCATTTAAGGTTACCCTCGAGCACATCTTAGGTCTACTAGATTAACTCCACTCTATAGTTGACTTAAGTCAAATAGCCCATCATAATAGGCTAATGGTTAATATCCAGGCTATCTTTTCCGTAGCTTACCATCTTCTTCGAAAGCACTACTTGTGGGTTATTCCCCTG
>CAZKPQ010000075.1:0-3609 GCA_964554695.1 uncultured Gammaproteobacteria bacterium
AGAGAAAGCTCCTGTCCGACCTCAATCACATTTGGATCGGTAAGTTTATTAGCGGCTGCCACTTCCGGGTATCGGTAAGGATCACCGTATGCTCTAAGCGCTATGTCCCAGAGAGTGTCCCCCCGAATCACAGTATACTTTGCCCCAACTATCTTACTATCAGTGATTGTCGGAACCTGCTCGCTTGCTATCCCTAGTGGTCGGCGAACCTCAGCCTTCGGGACAGTCAGCCTAGTCCCGGGCGCTATAAGGTTAGAGTCAGCAATTTCGTTTGCTGCGACGATATCGACATAGTTGTAGCCGCTTTGATAGTACCTTTCCGCGATACTCCAAAGGTTTTCTCCGGCTGCAACTGTGTGTGTTACCGGCAAAGCTACTGCCGTTTTTCCTGCGCCAATCTCCCCATTTATTTCTTCAAGAGCTTGCTCGGGAGCCTCGGTGGATACAGATTGTGGTCTTGCTCCACGGAAATAGTTGTATGCTAAAAGGCCGACCAGGACAACTACCACAGCCCCCAGAAGCATACTGATAGCCGATTCATTCAATACAATTCCTCGCTTAGCTAACTCCTTTTGCAGATTATCAAACATAAGTCACCTCATTCCGGGCAGAAGTAAGCGTTTTGGACAGGGGATACCGTTATCTTATTTATTTTCCAAAAAAATACAAGTGGCTTAAAAGGTTTATTCCTGGTGAAAAACGGTTTGCTGCGGGCTCGACCGGATTTGAACCGGCGGTCTCTTCCGTGACAGGGAAGTGTGTTAGGCCGCTACACCACGAGCCCAAGGTGCTAAAATGATATCAGAGCGTCTGAATGAAATCAATTGAAAATTTCACCAATCTTGAAATTGCCAAACTTCTTCGGAAAATTGCTGCCGCCTACACTATACTAGGCGAGAATCGGTTCAAGGTGGTAGCTTATGAAAATGCCGCTACCGCTGTCGAGCACTCAACAACTGAAATAAAGGACCTCTGGGACGATAACAGGCTCGACACTGTTCCAGGTCTGGGCCCTTCAATCATTTCCCACCTCGAAGACATTTTCAAAACAGGGCACTCTAAGCACTTCAACCGTGTCCTCGCCAGGGTTAACCCAAGTGTATTCCCTCTTTTAGAAATTCCTGGCCTAGGTCCCAAAAAGGCCGAAAAACTTGTCGAAACCCTCAAGATAAAGGATCCCGAAAAAGTTTTTGACGAGCTAGAAAAGGCTGTTAAATCAGGACAGGTGGCCAGTATTCCCACTTTCGGTGAAAAAAGTGCCCAAGATATCCTAGAAGGTCTTGAGCGCTTCAAGAGAGGTAGTATCAAAGAAAAACGTATGGTGCTCCCTCAGGCAGATATGATTGCTAATGAGATCATCGACTATCTCTACCAGAAGCTCGGGAAGAAAGTTCGCATCGATAAACTTGGTAGCCTCCGGCGCCAAGTCACCACTATCGGGGACGTTGACTTGGCTATTGCTAGTTATGATTTTGAGTCTGCTATCGAGGCTTTTGTTAACTATCCTAAAAAAGTTGGCCTGGTTGAGCGTGGGCCCACCGGTGCTTCAATTCTTCTTGCTTCTGGTCGTCAAGCCGACTTGCGTCTTGCCAAGCCAACTGAATATGGAGCCATGCTCCAATACTTTACCGGATCCAAGTACCACAATATCCGTTTGCGTGATTTTGCTCTTCGAAGGAAACTCTCGCTCAATGAGTATGGCATAAAAGACCTCGAGACCGGCAAGCTTCATGTGTTTAAGGACGAGGAGTCTTTCTACAAATTTCTTGACCTTGAATTTGTTCCCCCCGAGCTTCGCGAAGATGCTGGTGAAATTGAGGCTGCCTTAACTTCCCAACTCCCAAAACTAGTTAAGCTCAGCGACGTTCGGGGAGATCTTCAAATGCATTCAAACTTTGATCAGCAGACCAGTCATGACTCAGGAATTGATTCAATCCCTGATCTTCAAAAAGCCGCTATGGTTCTTGGCTACGAGTTTATAGGCATATCCAATCATAACCCGAGCACTTCTCGTCATAGTCCGGACCAGATCGTTGCTAAGTTAAATTCCCAAAAGAACTACATTGAGCATTTAAATGTATCTACTAAAAGTACTCGTATACTTAGCTTACTCGAAGTCGATATCTTGCCCACCGGTGATCTTCCCGTATCTGATGAAGCACTTTTCAATCTTGACGGTTGTCTTGTTTCAATACACTCTGTTTTTAATCTGAATCGCGAGCAAATGACGAACCGTGTTTTGAAAGGATTAAGCCATCCGGCAGCTAGGGTCCTTGCTCATCCAACCGGACGACTGCTGGGGGAACGTGAGGGGTTTGAACTTAACTGGGAAGAGATCTTTCGTTTCTGTCTAAAATTTGACAAGGCATTAGAAATAAACTCTTATCCTAATCGCCTCGATCTTCCTGATGTTCTTGTAAGAGAAGCTGTTAAGAGAGGGGTTCTGCTCACTCTTGGTACGGATTCTCATCGAAAAGAAGACTTGGTGAATATTCGATATGGTGTTTCCGTTGCCAGGCGGGGGTGGGCAGGAAAAAAGAATATAATCAATACTTGGCCATACCAAAAAGTATTAAAATGGTTTCATAAAAGGGGGTGAGTTAATTGTTTGCACCATTTGTTCTGCCAATAGTCGTTCTCGGGGGAGTTGCCCTTTTTTTCTGGCTCCTTTACAACAACCTCGTCACTAAAAGACTGCGCGTTGACGAAGCTTGGAGTCAAATCGAAGTCCAGCTCCAGCGCCGAGCTGATCTCATTCCAAATCTTGTCGAGTCCGTTAAGGGTTACGCTAAGCACGAAAAGACCGTTTTTGAAGAAGTCACTCGTGCTCGATCGGCTCTTCTGTCTGCCAAGACGCCAAATGAAAAGGCTACCGCTAACAATATGTTAGCTAATGCCTTAAAGTCGCTCTTTGCTGTTGCCGAGGCTTATCCTAAACTTGAAGCCTCAGCAAATTTTAAAGCTCTGCAAGAAGAACTCACCGATACTGAGGACAAGGTTGCGTACAGCCGACAGTTTTATAACACTGTCGTCCTTGAGTACAACACTAGCCTCAAGCTGTTCCCAAATGTCTTTATTGCGCCAGTTTTAGGATTTAAGTCAGCGGAGTTCTTTGACGCCGGACCGGACGAAGAAGTGAAAAAGGTCGTTAAGGTGAGCTTCTAAGCTCACTCTTACTGGATTCTTAACAACTTTGATTACCTTATTAGAAGTGTATCCTGTGAGCCATGTCAATCTATTCCCAAATTAATCAAAACAAATGGAAAACCTGGCTCGTAATGGCAGGCTTTACCATGTTTATTACCCTCGTCGCCTTTGTCTTCGGTCAGGCTTCCGGATACGGCCTATCCTGGGCTGGTACCGCCCTAATCATTTCTGGACTTATGGCCGGTGCTAGTTACTTCTTCTCCGACCGAATGGTTCTTGCCCTCGCAGGCGCAAAAGAACTCGATCCAACCGTTGACCGCGAACTCCATCATATCGTCGAAAATCTAGCCATGGCCGCCGGTCTTCCAAAGCCGAAGGTATACGTAATTAGCGACTCAAGCTTAAATGCCTTTGCAACCGGGAGAGACCCAAAGCACGCTGTTGTTGCTGTTACCACCGGGC
>CAZKPQ010000076.1:0-3586 GCA_964554695.1 uncultured Gammaproteobacteria bacterium
TTACCCCCCTCAAAACTTTTTACTTTCAAAACGGCCAACCATCAGCGATGATTGTTGATCCCAATCGCTAGGATAATTCATGAAAAGAAATCCCTTTATCTTACTCTTGGTAGTCACTCTTCTTGCCCTGATTCTTCGCGTTTTTAAAATAACCGAAATTCCTCCTGGTCTTTACTGGGACGAGGCCGCTAATGGCTATGCCGCTTATTCAATACAAATGACCGGCGCTGACGAGTGGGGGACACCCCTTCCTCTTCTCTTTCGGTCCTTAAATGATTACAAACCACCCGCTTTCATCTACCTGATCTCTGTTTTTCAAAAGTTTCTTGGGCCAACCGAACTTTCGGTTCGTCTTCCGGCTGCTGTTATTGGCACCCTCTCCCTCCCCGCCATCTATCTTCTCGCAACCGAACTTGGCTACATTCTTTTTAAAACCCTCAAGTCTCGTCGTATCTTTGCTCTAATTTCCGCTTTTCTTCTGGGAACTTCAATGTGGCACCTCCAATTTACCCGAGCTGGTTTTGAGGCCGGTCTAGGCCTTCTCGCTGCCCTTAGTGGTTTAGCCTTCTTTCTAAGAGCCCTGCGAGTTAATCCCATTTTCTTTTTTCCCTCCGGCCTTTCCTTTGTTCTTGGGATTTATAGTTTTCACGCCGCTCGGATCTTTATTCCTCTTCTAGTTCTTTTCCTAGGGCTTCTTTTCTTAAAGAGACTTCTCCCCCCATCGAAATCTCTTCTTCTCTCTATCGCCTTGTCTCTTCTAGTCCTTCTTCCCTTCCTTCCCACTTTCGTCTCACCTGAAGGTCGGGCTCGCCTAAAATCCGAAGGGTTAGACCCTCGAAATGGCAGTGTCGTCTACCAATTCCAGCAAAATCTAATTGCTAACTTCGATATGGAGTACCTATTTTTTAGAGGCGATCAAAATGGCCGCCATTCGGTAAAAAAGCTTGGTCAATTTTATCTTTGGCAATTACCCTTCATCCTTTCTGGGCTATATCTTCTTTCTCGAAAATCACCCCGCCTCAGTCTCGTCTTAGTCCTCTGGGCCATTCTAGCGGCTGTTCCTCCGGCTATTACTAAGGTTTCGCCGCATGCCCAACGAGGCTTTCTGATGATCCCTCCCTTTCTTATCTTTGCTTCTTACGGCATAGTTACTTTTACAAGTCGCTTGAAAATCCTTTCAGTTCTTTCGCTTCCCCTTATTCTTGCCTTTGCCCTTTTTTCCTATCTTCACCAGTACTACATTCACTACCCCAAGGCTTATGCCGCTGACTGGCAAAATGGCGCTAAGGAAACCGTTGATTTTCTGGAGAAACGAAAAGGGAACTATCGTCAATTCTTTATCCACCCCTCCCTGGACCCGATCCACGTTCTCTTTTACTCAAAATTTGATCCCGCTACTTTCCAAAAAAATAACCACGATGTTAGCCGAATCGGCCAATATACTTACCACGACTTAAATACTGCCCCTCCAAAAGACGACGCGACTGCGCCTACTCTTATTGTTGCCCCACCCTGGGCGGTTGGTCCGAATGTCTCCGTCCTTCGGGAGATAAGGGATATTGGCGGCCAGCCCCTTTTTGAAATCTATGAATATTAACTTTCTTTGTGATAAATACGCTGTTTTTCGCGAGTTACCCCATTTAATCTGGGAGGCTCAGTCTGCAGACACCACTAACAGTATTCTTGTTACCAGGATTTTACATAATAAGCCCCTTTTCTTAGGCAATGAGTTTGCTCGCTGTTACACCTCTTATCTCTCTCCCCTGTTTCTTTTTGACCAGTTGGGCCTTCTTGGATTTCTCCTCCTTTTAGTCGGTATCTTCTTTGCCCTTAAGAATCGGTTTTATGTTCCCTTAGTCTTTCTTCTCCTTACTCCCCTTGCCCCGCTTTTTGCCACTCCAAGTAGTCCATCCGTCCAAGCGGTTTTGCTTTTTTCTAGTCAAGGGTTCACCGTAGCTTATGGCGTGGTTAAATTAATAGATTTTGTAGCCGAGCGGCTTTACCATGAGAAATAAACTGTTAATAATTTTAGTTCTTCTTCTTGCCACTCTGGTCCGGCTTTACCAACTTTCCCTTGTTCCCCCAGCCCTCTACTGGGATGAGGCTTCCTTAGGCTACAACGCTTTTTCAATTGCCACTACCCTTCATGATGAACACGGGGAGTTTCTCCCGGTTTCTCGTTTTATTGCCTTTGGCGACTATAAACCACCTGGGTATATCTATGCTGCCGCCATTACTATTAAACTTCTTGGTCTATCTGACTTTTCTGTTCGTCTGCCCTCAGCCCTAGCTGGCATCGCCCTGGTTCTTACAAGTTATCTTCTTGCCTTGGAACTAACTTCCAGGCGTCGCCTAGCCGCTCTTACCGCTCTTCTTGTTAGCCTCTCCAGCTGGACTATTCAATTTAGTCGGGGAGCCTTCGAAGGTAACCTCGCAACTTTTTTTAGTGCCCTAACAATCTATTTGCTTATCAGAGGCCTTAAAAGAAGTTCCCTAGCCACAGTCTTGGCAGCCATTCCCGCTGCTGCTGCTGTCTATACTTTTAATACTCATCGTGTTTTTGTCCCCCTCTTTATCTTTTCAGTTTTCCTGATCTTTCGTCGGCAAGCACTCCAGAGCTGGCCTAAGTCTCTCGCCTTTGGCCTTCTTTTTATACTCCTTCTTCTCCCTCTTGGGCCCCATCTTCTCTCGCGGGAAGGTCAGCTTCGCTTTACTGAAGTTTCCTACCTCTCTGACCTAGATAAAATCGTTGAGTCCAATGCTCGAGTTGAACTAGATGGTGGGGGAGCAGTTCCCAGACTTCTCCACAATCGCCGTCTGGTCTTTGGTCTGGAGTTTCTAAAACACTTCACCGACCATTTCAAACCCGACTATCTCTTTTACACTGGTGACGTTAACCCTCGTCTTGGAACCAGATCTCAAGGGCTCTTCTACTGGTGGGAATTACCATTCCTTCTGGTCGGCATCCTCGCCCTTCTAAAAAGGCGCGATTCTTTAAAATATATTTTTGCCGCTTGGCTATTTACCGGGCTCTTGCCAGCTAGTCTGGCCCGGGAAACCCCCCACGCCTTAAGAACCCTCAACCTTACTCCGATGCCTCAGATTATTGTTGCCCTTGGTCTAGTCGAAGCCCTCCGGGTAACTAGATTAAAAAAATCCTTGATTTTATTCCTACCCTTTATCCTAGCCACCTTCTTCGCTCTTTACCAAAACTTTTACTTTAATATTTATCCCTCGATTCTAAGTTCTGTCTGGCAATATGGCTATAAACCCTTAGTCGAAAAAGTGACCCCACTTGAGAAAGATTTTGACCAAGTAAATATCACCGAACATTATGGCCGCCCTTACATCTACTTTCTTCTCTATAATTCCTATCCGCCGGAAAAGTACTGGGCATCTCGCTCGGTCAGTCGCGACTGGTACGGTTTTTGGTACGTCTACAGCTTTGACAAATACCGCTTCACCGATGTCTTGGATGGTCCACCTAAGACACTCTTTGTCCACCCTCCCGACTCGGTCCCAAAAACTGCCCGCGTCATTGACAAAGTACTTTCCCCAGACAACAAGGAGGTTTTTGTACTCTTTA
>CAZKPQ010000077.1:0-3505 GCA_964554695.1 uncultured Gammaproteobacteria bacterium
CCAATCAAGGAAAACGAGTCAATCGACAAAGCTTTAAAGAAATTTAAGAAAAAAGAAGGCTGGAAATTCGATAACGCCGCTGAGGATCCCCGAATTACCCGCGTCGGTCGCTTTATAAGAAAGTATAGTTTTGACGAACTGCCAAATCTCTGGAACATTCTGGTCGGTGATATGAGTATGGTTGGGCCCCGGGCTTATCGGAGAGATCTTTTTGGTGACGAGATTGAGGAGCAGTTGAAAGTTTACCCCCATCTTCGTGACCGTCTTAAAGTTGCCCTCTCAGTTAAACCAGGTCTTTCCGGTCCCTGGCAAGTCGGCGGCCGCAATGAACTTTCCTGGGATAAACGGGTTGAACTTGACGCCGAGTATGCCCAAAAGCGCTCAATCTTAAACGATTGTTTAATTATTCTCAGAACCCCATTTGCCATGTTTAACAAATGGTAAAATTTAGGGTAAACTAGTGCCTTGTGAAAGAATCATTTGATGAGATTACCCCCTCATCGAGTGTCGTTAAGTCACTCGACGAAGCTCCTTCAACCCTGCCCTCCAAGCGGTTTAGTTTTAAGTTCCCTGCCCTTCGTTTTGGCCGTCCCAAGAAAGGAGTCGTCGTTATTCTTTCAGCTTTTTTGGGTATCCTGGTTGTCTTAGGGCTGATTCTCGGTATTCCCGCCTTCAAAGCCTATAACGACTCACAGGTGGCTATATCCCGACTTCGCGAGGTCAGAACTGCTATTGCCGCCCAAGACCTAAAGCTTGCTACAGAAAAGATAAAATTAGCTCGAACCGATCTTAAAAAGGTCAAAGAGGACGTTAATCTTCTTGGCTGGTCGAAAGTTCTTCCAATCGTTGGCAGCTACACTTCGGACGCAACACACCTTGTTAACGCCGGCGAGCATGGCCTCGAGGCCGCTGAGATTATGATCGTTGCGGTTGAGCCTTACCAGGATATCTTGGGACTTAAAGGTCAGCCGGTTGGTGGGGGAACGACCGAGGAAAAAATCGCTAAGTTGGTCGAAACCCTTGATAAAGTCGCTCCGGAACTTGATAAAGTTGCCGTAAAAGTCGACGCCGTTGAAAAAGAGCTTCAAACTGTTGACCCAAACCGTTATCCAGAAACCTTTCGAAATGTAAAGGTTCGCGAGAATCTGGAAGAAGCCAAGACTCTGGTTATTCTTGCCGACCAACTTCTTACCGAGGCCCGCCCGATGATAAAAAAACTTCCTAAACTTCTTGGCGTCGGCGGCGAAGCGAAATACATGATCCTTTTTCAAAACGATAAGGAAATCCGTCCCACCGGTGGCTTTATTACTGCTTATGCCGTCTTTCGCGTTAATAACGGCAAAATTAGTCTCGAAGCCGCCAATGATATCTATAAGCTTGACGACACTATTACTAAACGCGTGGCCCCCCCGGACATAATTAAAGAACGCCTCCTGGTTTACGGCTGGAATATTCGTGATGCCAACTTCTCTCCCGACTTTGAAGAGTCAATGAAAAACTTTGAAGATATCTATGCCAATTCCAGGGAGAAGAAAACCCTCGACGGCATTATTGCCGTCGATACCCATCTTTTGGTTCGAATGATGGACGTCTTGGACGGTGTCGAGATCTACGGTACTAAGTTTACTACTAAGAACGTAGACGCCTGTGACTGTCCGATGGTTGTCTACGAGCTTCTTAAAGCTGCCGGTACTCCCCGAGGCTACTGGGTTGATAACCGAAAGGACATGATTGGCGTCCTTCTTCAAGCTCTTCTAAGAAAGGCCTTTGATGCCCCCAGCGAAGTTAACGCTCCTCTCTTCCAAGCCGCCTGGGAAGAGGCTAAAGAAAAGCACATCCTCGTCTATCTTCATGACCCCGATGCCCAGCGCGGTGTCGAGGCTCTCGGCTTTGCCGGAAAGATTCAAACCTTTGATGGTGACTACCTTCACATAAACGACGCCAACTTGGGCGGTGCCAAATCCAACCTCTTTATTACTCAGTCCGTGACCCAAACCGTAACTGCCTCCGCCAACGGCACTAAAACTACTCTCACCATCGAATATAAATACCCCCGGGCCGGCGACAACTGTTCTCTCGAACGGAAAGAAGGCCTTTGTCTGGCTGGCATCTACCGCGACTACCTCCGAGTTTACCTTCCGAAAGGTACTAAGGTCACCGAGGTTCGTGGTTTTGAAAACAAAAGTAAAGCCTTCGAAGACCTGGGCCATACTGTCGTCGACGGCTTCTTTACCATCGTTCCCCAAGGCTTCTCTAAGATCATCATCAACTACGAATCACCGATTACCTTTAAAAATGGTCAGTACCGATCACTTATCCAAAAGCAGCCCGGTACCGAAGGCAATCGCTACAAAGTCGTCGTTAATAACACTCCGTTCGAGTTTAACCTCACCCAGGATAAGGAACTGGTTACCAGGTTCTAATGCGCTCTGTTCACCTTGAAGGGATTGTTTTAAAACGGCTAAACTCGGGAGAAGCTGATAAGCTTCTGACACTCTTCACCCTCTCAAGAGGAAAAGTGATCGTCCTTGCCAAAGGTACCCGTCGCATTCAAAGCCGCCGAGCGCCCCACTTGGAACTCTTTAATCTGGTTACTCTTGAACTCCATCAGGGCAAAGGTCTCCCGGTGGTCACCGAGGCAAGATCCAAGTTAAGTTTTGACCGCCTAAAATCTGATCTTACCTTTTCTGCCTATACCTTTTACTTAGCTGAGGTTCTCGACCGCCTCTTACCCGAAGGCGAACCTCACGAGGAAGTCTTTGTCGATGCTCTTGAGACCCTCAAGGCGCTTGACTCTTCAAAACCAGACGATAACCAGGCTGCTTCGCTTCTTAAGTCTTTTGTAGTTAAAACCCTTTGGAACCTTGGCTTTCTGCCTCGTGGCCAGTTCCCAGAGGTGGGAGTCACTGCTTACCTAGAAACGATTATCGAGCGACCGATGAAAAGCCGACGCTTTATCGACAAACTTTAGTTTCCTTGACAAACCAAAACTTCCGCTTACAATAGAATTAACTTAATACTGGCGATGACGACAAGGGCATGTCTGAGCCAATTAAACACTGGAGAAGTAATAAGGGTGGAACCACGATCGAACTCGTCCCTTGAAGTTAGGACGGGTTTTTTTGTGGCAGAATGAATATATGGACTTAATGGAGAAAGTTGTTAGCCTTTGTAAACGTCGGGGATTTATTTATCCTGGCAGTGAAATTTATGGTGGTCTTGGAGGGACTTGGGATTATGGTCCTGTGGGCTCCCTTTTTAAGAAGAATCTCAAGGATCTTTGGTGGCGAGACATGGTCGAACAAAGAGACGACATTGTGGGTGTTGAGGCCGCTATCATGATGAATCCTAAGACCTGGCAAGCCAGTGGTCACACCGAGTCTTTTGCCGATACTCTGGTGGAATGCAAGATCTGTCACATGCGTTTCCGCGTCGTTAAGGACGAGGAAAAGCGTCAACATGAGTCAGAGCATCTCAAAAACGGCGAAGGGGAAGCCACTTGGAC
>CAZKPQ010000078.1:0-3325 GCA_964554695.1 uncultured Gammaproteobacteria bacterium
AGGCGGGGATGCTTCGCCTTCGTTTATAATTTTCTCTGCCTGGTGACTGGCGGCAAGTTCGTCGGTGGTTCTTTCCATCAGGCTATGGTTAGCACAGGAGCCGAGACAGGCGCGATATTTTGATTGAGCGAGGCTGGCAAACCAGCAAACAGTCTCAGATTCGTTCATGAAAGCTTTTTTAGATAATCTCGGTAAAAGGTAGCGCCCTCGAAGTCGAGAATCTTTGCGGCCTCTTTCATTCGTCTTTCGAGGACTTTCTTTAGTTCTGAACGCTGCTCCGGAAGAAGCTCTTCCGGGTTTAGGTCAGCAATCTCAGAGTCCAAAAGAATGGCATAATTGCCGACTAGGCGCTTCGGACGGGTTTTATCACCAGTGGTTTCGTTTAACACGTCCTCCCGAATAGGCTTAGAAATAGTTTGAGGGGTAATATTGTGTTTTTTGTTCCAATCGAGCTGATACTTTCGCCGTCGAGTGACTTCGTCAATAGCCCTTGTCATGGAAGCCGTTTTCGTATCGGCATAAAGAATGACTCGGGAATCAACGTTCCGGGCAGCTCGGCCCATGGTTTGAACGAGGGAGACGTCGGAACGAAGAAAGCCTTCTTTGTCAGCATCGAGAATGGCGACGAGGCCGACTTCCGGCAGATCCAAGCCCTCTCTGAGAAGATTGATACCAACCAAAACATCGTGTTCGCCCAAACGAAGTTTCTTTAAGATACTACTTCGCTCGAGGGTTTGAATATCGCTATGGAGATAGGCGACCTTGACTGGGGCTTCGCCAAGCTTTAAGTCCTTTAAATAATCGGTTAGTTCTTCGGCCATACGCTTAGTGAGGGTCGTGACAAGAACGCGCTGCTTTTTTTCTACCCGCTTTTTGATTTCCTCTAATAGATCTTGTATCTGACCCTCCGTTGGCCGGATCTCAACCTCGGGATCAACGATTCCAGTGGGACGAATGAGCTGCTCGACGATGACACCTTCAGATTGGTTCTTCTCCCAGTCGTCAGGAGTGGCAGAGACATAAATAGTTTGGCCCTTGCGTCGTAAGAACTCGTCAAAGCGAAGGGGGCGGTTGTCGAGAGCGGCTGGCAAACGGAAGCCAAAGTTAACAAGGACTTCTTTTCGACTTCGGTCGCCGTTGTACATACCTCTTATTTGGGGAATGGTCATGTGGGACTCATCAATAACTAGGAGGTAATCCTTAGGGAAATAGTCCATAAGGGTATAAGGGGGGTCACCGGGAGACCGGTGGTCGAAATAACGAGAATAGTTTTCTATTCCGTTAACGTAGCCGACTTCTTGAATCATTTCGAGATCATAATTTACTCTTTGATTAAGACGATGGGCTTCTAACTCTTTCTCTTGTTTTTTAAGGTCCTTTACCATGGCCTCAAGATCACGGCGGATTTGAGAGAAAACATCGGCATAGGTAGCCGGGTCGGTCATGTAGTGCTTCGCGGGATAGATAACCGTGCGGTCGAGCTCCTCAGTTTTCTCACCGGTTAAGGGATCGATTTTCCGAAGACTTTTAATCTCGTTTTCTAGAAGCTCAATGCGAAGACCAAAGTCTTCATAAGCGGGAAAAAGATCGATGGTGTCTCCCTTAACTCTAAATGTACCCCGGTGGAAACCAAAGTCGCTGCGGTCGTACTGAAGCTCGACCAAGCGAAGGAGGATTTCACTCCGACTAATAGGCTTTGACCTATCGAGTTCAAGAATGAAGCGGCCAAATTCAACTGGGTTACCAAGGCCATAGATAGCTGAAACTGAGGCAACGACGATAACATCAGAACGGGTAAGGAGATTGGTAGTTGCCTGAAGACGAAGTTTGTCGATTTCCTCGTTGATCTCAGTTTCTTTCTCAATATAGGTATCGGTTTGGGGAAGGTAGGCTTCTGGCTGATAGAAATCGTAATAGGAAACGAAATAGGAGACGGCGTTTTGTGGGAAAAAATCGCGAAACTCTTGATAAAGTTGGGCGGCGAGAGTTTTATTGTGGGCGATGACGAGGGTGGGCTTATTAACCTTCTCAACGACACTAGCAATCGTAAAAGTCTTACCACTACCGGTTACCCCAAGAAGAATCTGATCAGTTCGACTAGAGTTTATGCCTTGGACCAAGGCGTCGATTGCTTGGGGTTGATCCCCTAACGGCTGATAATTTGACTTGAGTTCGAACGGCATGTTGAGAGTTTTTGTTCTAGTTTTTATCGGTTGACTTTCGTTTATAGTTTGGTTATCTTGTGTCTATATTTTGTCACAGCCTGAGAGTTTCGACAATTAGTTAAATCTATATCAATTATAAGTTCCTAAGAAGGCAGCTTAGGAAAAGAAGGCAATTATGCCAGTAGTTCTTTATAAAAGGCAGCGGCAGATTCTGGAATTTATTCAGAATTTTGTCAAAAAGTACGGATACTCACCCACCTTAATGGAGATTGCCAAGGCGATGGGGCTATCTTCGGCGGCAACCATCCATGAGCACATTCGTATTTTAGAGAAAAAAGGTGTTCTTAAGCGAACTAACGAGGTTAGGGGGATCGAACTAGTATCGGACTACGAAACAGATACAGTTGACTCAGAACCTGCTTTAGGGGTTGAACTACCACTTTTAGGATATATTCATGCCGGTAAGCCCCTGGAACCGTATGATGACCCGACAGCGAGCTTTAAAGTATCGGCTAACCTTATTCCCCAAAACAAGATGGCCTTCGTTCTTCAGGTGAAAGGCCAATCGATGATAGAAGACGGGATTATGCCCGGTGACTACGTCGTATTAGTTAAGGATGAGAACATCAAAAACGGCGATATTGTAGTTGCTTTGGTAGAAAATGGACTGGCGACCCTGAAACGAATCTACAAGGAAGATGGAAAAGTGAAACTTATGCCAGCTAATGCCAAGATGGAGCCGATATATGCTACTGATGTCCAAGTCCAGGGAAAACTGGTCGCTCTGATTCGAAAATATACTAATTGATGGTAATGGTTTCGAAGCTGCCAATATCTCCTCAAGCACTATTTGAGTTTATTGATCGAGCCGGGAAAGCAACTTATGCAGGGGGAGCTAACCATGTAAATAACCCTGAACGACCCTTTTTCGCAGAGTTAGTCTACCAAGAGGAAGAACTTGAATACCGGGATAGTTACTCGGGTCATTTTCGCTCACGGGGAATGGAAGTAGTACGGTATAAGGGTGATCCAATCTGGGGGTCGGGCTACGGGGGAGGAATTGCTTTTGGAAAAGAGGTCCTGGATAAGAAGATAATAAGATTTTTAAAGAAGGCATTAGCGGCTGATGACCCGGGATATCAATCTGTTCGGGGACCACA
>CAZKPQ010000079.1:0-3289 GCA_964554695.1 uncultured Gammaproteobacteria bacterium
GATCTAGAACAACTCTAGGAGGAGTTGCCGGAGATGCTGATTCCAAAAGTAACCGACTACCTGCGTCAAGCTGGTTTGGCGAGAAGAGAGAATCGTCTGTGACAAAGTTGAATGCTTCTCCCTGGAAAGTGATATCAAGCTGCCTGGCCATTTGGTGTAGTATAGCAATATGAGAAACCTTCTCGCTGTCATCCGCATGGAAGTTGCCAGCGCCTTCGAGTACCGTCTCGATGTCTTGCTGTTTGTCTTGAGTGGTATCGCTACCCCTCTGGTTTTATTAGCAATTTGGCTAGCTGCTCAAAGTTCTGGAGCTCAGGTTCCCTTCACCCGAACTGATTTTATTCAGTATTACTTACTTCTTATGGTTGTAGACCTTTGGGTTGGCTCTTGGTCTGCTCCCTTCATAGCCGCCGCTATTCGCTACGGTAAGCTCTCTCCCTATCTTCTTAAACCACTCGACTATTTTATTAAGGACCTCGGAAGTAATATCGGCGAAAAGCTCATGAAGTCCGCTTACATCCTCCCATTGTTTTTCGGCCTACTTTGGCTATTCGGATCCGGATTGCCAAATCTTACTCTCTGGGAATGGTCAGCTTTCTTTATTAGTTTTATTCTGGCTATTCTTTCCGGTTTCACTTTTGTCTTTTGCATGGGGCTAGCCGCCTTCTGGCTCGATGACATTAGTGGTCTCGATAATTTGTTTGACCTTACGGCCAGTTTTCTTTCCGGAAAGCTTTTTCCTCTTGTCCTTCTACCCACTGTTCTACGCGACTTAGCCGTTCTCTTACCATTTCGTTATATGCTTTCCTTTCCCTTAGAAATCGCCCAACAGCGGCTATCTATAAATGAGCTAATTAGTGGGTTCATATTTCAAATATCCTGGCTAATTCTCATGATTCTTGGTTACCACATTCTTTGGAAGCTTGGTTTAAAGAAATATTCGGCCGTCGGAGCATGAAGAAACACCTTAATTTACTAGTCACTCTCTTAAAACAAAACCTCGTTCGTGAGATTGAGTATAGGGTGAACTTTATTATTCACTTTCTCATTGCTACGTCTTGGATAATCAGTCAAATCCTCATTGTCGAAATTATTTTCCAGTTCACTGACCAAATTGTTGGTTGGACAAAGCTAGAAATTTTTCTTCTTATTGGCCTTTTGCGTATCTATAAAGGCGTCTTCGATACCTTCTTCTACCGAAATCTTTTTTCTTTGCCCGAGTTTATCTCCCGAGGAGAGTTAGATTATAGTCTGACTCGGCCAGTTGATAGTCAATTCTTAATTAGTCTTCGAAAGTTTGCCTTTAACCATGTTGCTCAGATTCTTACCGGCTTACTAATCTCTGCCTATGCTTTGCGAGAGTTAAACATAAACTTTTCTCTTTCTCTAGTTCTTACTTTTCTTTTTGTTATTGCCTGCGGAATTGTCGCCTACTATTCACTGTTTCTCTTAATCTCGACCCTTGCTATCTTCACCACCCGCCTGACCGCCCTTAGTGGTATTCATGAGTTTGCTTCTGATCTCATGCGCTATCCAGCCGACTTCTTTCATCGCCGAAATCTCCTCCTCGAAGTTCTCATCTTCCCCATCGCTCTAATTGTCACCATTCCTGTTAGAATTCTTCTTGAAAAGGGAGACTCACTTATCCTGACTTTGCAGTTATCCCTGGCCTTCTTGATACTTTTGCTCTCCCGAAGATTTTGGTTCTTTGCCCTCCGCCACTACTCTTCTGCCAGTTCTTGATATTCGACTCGTGTAAGAAGATAATTTAAAAGATGCCTACAATATCTGTAAACGGACTGTCTAAGTACTACCAGGTTCACCAGAAAGAGCCTGGATTAACTGGGTCAATAAAAAGTCTCTTCCATCGAAAGTACTACGATGTCAAGGCCGTTGATAATGTTTCCTTTGACATCGAAGAAGGAGAGTTAATTGGCTTTATCGGCCCAAACGGAGCTGGGAAGACAACTACCCTTAAGGTCCTTTCAGGCCTTCTTTATCCGACCAAAGGTGAAGTTTCTGTTCTTGGTTATACGCCATGGAAGCGTCAAGCTGAGTTTCAAAAACAATTCGCTCTCGTTATGGGTCAAAAAAACCAACTCTGGTGGGATCTTCCGGCTATCGAGAGCTTTATTCTTAACAAAGAAATCTATGAAGTTCCTAAGGCCCAATACGAAAAAACTTTGGAAGAGCTCTCAGAAATGCTCGCTGTTAAAGATCTTCTTAAAGTTCAAGTTCGAAAGCTTTCTTTAGGAGAGCGCATGAAAATGGAGCTGATCGCGGCTTTGATCCATAGCCCGAAAGTTCTTTTCCTCGACGAACCAACCATTGGCCTTGACGTCGTCGCCCAAAAAAAGATGCGCGACTTTATAAAGGATTATAACGCTAAGTACAAAGCAACCATTATCCTAACTAGCCACTACATGGACGACGTTAAGGAGCTTTGTAAACGAATCATCATTATCGACAAGGGTAAAAAGCTCTTCGACGGTCTTTTAGAAGACATTATTCGAAAGTACGCCGATCACAAAATTGTTTCCATGGTTTTAGATAAAGAACTAAACCAGCGCCAGATCGATAACCTTAAAAAACTTGGTGGCGTTAAGGAATATGCTTATCCCAAACTCACTATGATGGTCCCCCGGGAAAACTCCAATAAAGTCGCCGCCAAGCTTCTTCAGTCCTACCCCGTGGCCGATTTAAACATTGAAGAGTCGGAACTTGAGGATATAATCCGCGAAGTCTTTAGCGGAAAAGATGTTGCTTAAGAACTCCCGTGTTTTCACACTTTTACTTCGTCAACGGCTAGCAGCCGCTCTTGAGTATCGAACCAATTTCCTCTTTCGAATTCTTAATTCCTTTCTTGTCTTTCTTCTTCTAGTTACCATCTGGCAAGCCCTTCGCCCAACCGATTTTGGCACCGAAATCTGGAGTTTCTATGTGTTAGCAAGTGTCATTAGCGCTTTTACTGGCGAGTCATTTTACCGAACAATGTCTGGGGATATTAATACCGGCGGACTATCCTTCCGGCTTCTTCGTCCTTCCTCTTATCTTTTAGAAATGACAGCTAAAACAATCGCCGACGCTCTTTTGGGATTAGTAATCTCCGTCGGAGTTGTGGTCATAACTTCGCAGTTCGTCACTGGCTTTTTTGCCTTAAGTCTAGAAAACCTATTTTTAGGGATTCTTTTTATTCTTATCGGAAGACTAATTTCTCTTCTTCTAAGTTTTCTAGCTGGCTGCGTTAGTTTCATCTGGATTAATCCCGATCCCTTTTATCTTGTTTTGG
>CAZKPQ010000080.1:0-3272 GCA_964554695.1 uncultured Gammaproteobacteria bacterium
GGAGTATATCAAAGTAGGTAGGAGATTACAACCTATAGTAATGGTGGTATAATCTACCCATGGGAGTTCTTAAAGCGATCTTGGGACGCACGGAAGCACGGGAGTATGTAGTCGGGGACTTGCGGCTAGAGGTGGAACCGGAGGTTTGGCCGCCCTCCATGTGTGACACCAAGCTTCTGGTTGGTGCCGTCCCTAAGCGAGTGCGCTTTGGACAAAGTACGGTTGAGGTTGGCACGGGGTGCGGAGTGGTTTCGATATTAGCTCAACTTCGGTGTCGAGGTCGAGGAGTAGCCGTTGATATAAATAAGGTGGCGGTCGATAACGCTAGACTGAACGCTGCTAAGCACGGGGTGGACTTGGATGTTCGGGAGAGCGACCTTTGGAGAAACGTACCGACGGGACAGTTCGACTGGATCTTTGCAAATGGTCCTCATCACAACATAAGAGACGTACGTGACCCGCTGGACCATGCGTGGCTAGGTGAAGAGGAGTTTAACCGCGGACTGTTGGCAGGAGCTTGGGAACACATGCATCCAGGGAGTCGAATGCTGGTAGTGTTTGCACAATTTCATGAGACCCCGGAGGATTACGTGAATGGACTACTAGCTGAGAACAGGCTCCAAGGGACAATTATTGCGCAGACAAGACACCCAAGAAAGAAGGGCTATTACCATCTTTATGAAGTAAGAACTAACGAAAGATGTCGTTAGACGAGGCTCATAACCTCAAAACACCGCAAAAGCGCCTCCTTTGTCCCTTTAGCCCACTCGAACTGATCGAGGTCGCTGGGACCTACCCAAGCGACGGCGACAGTATCCTCGCCTGCCCGAGCGCGGCCGGATTGCCAATGACAACTAAAGTGGAGGGCGACGACGTGATGGCCAGTTGATCTTATAAACGTCATACTATGAAGATACTTAATAGTAGACGGGTTAATTGCAACACCGGTTTCTTCAAAGATTTCCCGGGCTAGGGTTGATTCCAGAATATGCTCAATTTCCCCTCGTGTTTTATCTACTTTACCACCGGGAATTCCCCATTTATTAGCTTCGTGTGCCTCGTGAGGGCTTCGTTTACCGACAAGAATTTTACCGTTTTTTATGACAGTTCCGGCGACGAAGATTAAGTGTGACTGATTGTGAGCTAGGTCAGGCATAAAGTAGTCTAGTATTACCCAATTATTACCTTCTAAACCTACCCCGTCTAGTAAAGTCGACTTTACTAGATTTCCCCAAATGGCGGCCTATAATCTTCAGCATGGCTAAAGAAATCTTGGCAACACTACCCCGGTCGACGACTAAGGATATGCTTCGGGCATGTAAGAACGCTGGGGCGGGGACAGTTCGGGTCCATACTGGAAAAATGACTGAGGACGAAGCCGACGGCTTAATTGCACTAACGAGAGCTTGTTACCTTTCGAGCCTAGTTGATGTTCGAGGACGAGTTTCGAGTATTGTAGGAGGGCCAGGAATGAGAAAGGCCCGCGGCGAGAATGAAGCCGGAAATTGGTTTTTAGAGGTTAAGGAGAAGATGAAACTGGGAATCGTAGAAGAGAGCAGGCAAAAGAGTACCGATGAGATAGTCTGGGAGGTGGGAAGAAAAAACGTACTGACGGTAACCTTTCTGCCGAGTGATATGCGAGTCGGCGATGAGGTAGAGTTTGATAACGGACTGTTTCAGGGAAAAGTGGCTAATGTTTCTAAACTAGGGGCGGTAGTAACGGTAACGCGAGGGGAAGGATCACTTTACTGGAAGACAAAATTTTCTCTAAGGGACGTGACGCGAGCACACTTGGGACCAGCGATTTTAACGCCCCATGATCTAAAGTACTTAGCAAAACTTCGCGAGAGGTCAGACGAACTGGCATTGTCGTTTGTTAACTCAGCCGCTGAAGTAAAGGCAGCAATAGATAAGCTTTGGGAGGCCGGTTGGGATCCTAGACAAATAAGGATTAATGCCAAGATTGAAACTTTGGATGGACTTGCCAACATCGAAGGGATTAGTAAGCAAGTTGATAATATAACACTGGCGCGGGGAGATATGAGCTTAGTAATGGATGTAGCAAAGGCAGAAGATGAAATTTTACAAAGGCTCCCCAGTCTTAGAAACCGTTCTGGATATCCAATTCAACTAGACGTAGCGTCTAACTTAGCTGAGAGCTTACGAACTAATGCGGGACGGGAGGCCAGGGTGGGTAGACTGACAGAAGAGGAGATGCGAACGCTTGGCAAATTTACTAGTGAGCGACGGGTTAGAAAGTTGTGGCTTGCCGGGGAGACGATAACAACCGGGGCTAGAGCGGTTTCGGTAATTGACACATTCCGACAGGCAATAAAGGATCTTGAAGAGAGCTAAGAATATAATAGAGGGGTGAATATTGATCACGAGGCGCAATTGGCGATTCTTCGGGAACTTCTGTTTAACCCTAAAGCGCGGTTTGCAGAACTGAATAAAACGGGTCTTACTAATGACCACTTTACTTTCCACCTAAAGCGCCTAATTGAAAGAGGGTTAGTAGAAAAGAAAGACGAAGTATACCTTTTGACCCCGCAGGGACTAGAAATTGCGGGACGGTTGGATATAAAAGAGATGGAAATAGTTCACCAGCCGAAGCTTGGGGTATCAATTTGCGTAACTCGGCGGAACAAGGGCAAACTCCAGGTTCTTTTAGGAAAAAGGCTTCGGGACCCCAGTAAAGACAAGGTCGGTTTCTACGCCGAAAAGGTAAGGTTTGGAGAGTCACTTTACGAGACGGCTAGAAGATGCCTGGTTAACGAAACTGGACTTACTGGGGAGTTTAAGTTTACGGGAACACTGCACATCGTCCGTTACCAAGGCGAGGAGATTGTAGTTGATGTAGTCTTCAACTGCTTTAAAACCAAAAAAATCGTGGGAGAACTAAAAGAGAGAACGTTGGAGTCCGAGAACTTTTGGGTCGATTATGAGCAGGCTTATAAGGTGCCTAATGGGTTTTCTGACCTTGTAAGAGACCTAGATTTATTCAAGAAGGGGCGATTATTCTTTGAAGAATTAGTGATTAAGGAGTAGTAAGGCCGCGGGCGGCTCGGCGAGCCTCTAGTTCGTCAAGAATTCTTTTTCTAATACGGATGGAACTTGGGGTAACCTCGACCAACTCGTCGTCGCCAATATACTCTAGAGAGTCTTCTAGGCTCATAAGCCGGGGGGCATTAAAGTGTTCGGAAGTCCCCTCCCCTTTCGACCGATTATTGGTAAGCTGCTTTTCCTTACAGACATTGACCCGAATGTCCTCG
>CAZKPQ010000081.1:0-3263 GCA_964554695.1 uncultured Gammaproteobacteria bacterium
TAAAGCCATATTCATCGACACGAGCATAGAGGGAAAGATAAGTGACCAGACCGATGTTTTGACCTTCTGGAGAGCGCACTGGACAGATGCGGCTGTACTGGGAAGAGTTAATATCGCGGATCGAAAAACTGGCCCGTTCGCGGGAAATGCCGCCAACACCCATAACGGACAGTTTTCGCAAGGTATCGACCTCAGAGAGAGGATTAGTCTGGTCAAGAATTGCCGAAAGTTGAGAGGTGCGGAAGAATTCATTTAAAGCCGAGATTAAAGGCCGAGCATTAATGACCTGGTTTGGCATAACCTTAGTCTTTGGGTCAAGAAGACTCATTCGGTCTTTAATAGCTTTTTCAAGGCGAAGAAGACCGGCACGGAAAGCAACTGAGCCTACGAGCTCACCGACCCGACGGAGACGGCGATTAGCCAGATGGTCAATATCATCGGTATAGACCTCGGGGTCGCCTTTCTGAAGACGGATTAGGTACTTAACGGTAGCGACAATATCCTCTCTAGTTAGGACCCAGTTAGAGGGCTGGTTGGGAATATCGAGACCAAGGCGTTTATTAATCTTAAAGCGACCAACTTTAGAAAGGTTATAGCGGCGGATGTTAAAGAACATGTCGTTTATAAAATCGAGGGCGGTTTCCAATACGGCGGGCTCACCGGGACGCATTTTCTTGTAGATTTCCAGGGCGGCTTCGGCTGAACCCTTAGAGGAATCTTTCTTAAGGGTAGCGTCGATAAAGCTTTCATCACCGTTGTCAACGGCACTAAAGATTTTCTTTATCTCCTCGTCGGAACCGATGCCGACGGCTCGAAGGAAAGTGGTAACGGGAAACTTTCGACGGCGGTCAATTCGAACAGAAATAACGTTACCTCGAGAGATATTAAACTCAAGCCAACTACCCCTAAAGGAAGGGCGGACCTCCGCGGAAAAAAGCATCCGGCCGGTAACGGGATCGATTTCGTTTAAGAAATAGACGCCGGCGGAGCGAACCAACTGACTAATGACGGCCCGTTCGACACCGTTTATGATAAAGGTGCCAGCGTCAGTCATCACCGGGATTTCCCCGAAGAAAACTTCTTGGGAGGTGGTCTCGCCGGTCTGCTTGTTAGTCAGACGCGCCTCGATTCTTACGGGACAGTCGTAGGTAACGGCCTTAGTTAAGGCAGAAGCGGGAGTGTATTTGGGCTTGCCGAAGGAATAGTCACCTAGAGAAAGCTCCCAGTTTTTACCGGTAAAGTCGGTGACGGGATTAATTTCGGAGATGAGATCACGCATGCCCTCACTTACAAATTGGGCATAAGAATCCTTTTGAAGGGAAACGAAATCAAGTTCGGGAAGGGACGGATAAGTTCTCCCCCAATAGAGGCGCCCTACGGAAGGAGATTCAAGTCTAGATGGCTCGGTAGCTTTTTTAAGACTCGGCATCAGATTTTAGAATTTGCGGGAATTGAGGTGGAGAATTGAGAGCAGTAGTGTTCCTCCACGACAAAAGCAAGCGAACCCACGATATGTTCGCTTGAAAGTTATTCAGCTAGAATGAATTCTAGCAAAAGAGGCTTGTTTGTCAAGAGAGACGGATCAGTCGAGGTAAGTGGCGACGTTTCGATTATGCTCTTCGAGGGTGGTGGCGTAGTGATTTCGACCGTCTTTATCAGAAATATAGTAAAGATAGCCTGTTTTAGCCGGGTAGATGGCGGCTTTGATAGCTTCAAGTCCCGGATTGGCAATCGGAGCCGGGGGAAGACCCGGGTTAGTATAAGTGTTATAGGGGGAGTCAACTTTTAAATCCGCAAGAGTTAGACTTTTTTTCCACCAACCGTCTTTGTCGTTGAAACCTAGAGCGTACTGAACAGTGGCATCAATATCGAGCTTCATGCCTTCCTTAAGGCGATTATGGATGACACTCGAGACTAAAGGACGATCACTATCGTGACGGGCTTCGCGCTCGATAAGGGAAGCGATAATAACTACTTCCTCGAGGGAATAGTCGGTGGAGTCAACATCAGAGCGCATTTGAGAGTCAATTTTAGTGTCGAAGGTCTTAGTAAAAAGAGCACTTAAATTGGAAAGGGAAACCTCTTTGGGAACCAGGTAAGTCTCTGGAAAGAGATAACCCTCTTTCCCCTGCCAGTCCTCTTCCCTAGCCTGGGCTTTGTCCCAAGCGGGATTAGTTTCAGAAAGATAATCAAGAATTTGGTTGGCACGCCAACCCTCGGGAATGGTTATCCAAAGGTCCTCGGTTCCTTTAGTTAATCTGGTAGCAATTTCCTCGGAGGACATCGAAGGCGAAAGCTTAAAGCTTCCGGCCTGGATATTTTTTTCGACACCAAGACGGCGAACAAGAAAAAAGAAGGCGACTTGATCGCGAATAAGATTGGCATCTTTAAGTTTCCGGGCAATATCGCGGACGCCTTGGCCCTTACCGACAACAAAGGTTTTCTCTGAGGCATCCGAAGTGTTTACGGGGAGAAGAGAAAGCTGCCACCAAACTACGGCCGAAAGTACCAAAAACAGAAGGAAGATTAAGGCGAGAGCTCGTTTTTTCAAGCTTTTAAACCTCGTCGAGGCGGGCGCGGCGATATTTACCGTTCTCTTCGATGTAGATCCGACGGCACTTACAAGTTACCTTACTGCCTTCACGCTTGCCCTTAGATAGGGGGGTGCCGCAACCAACGCATTTCCCTTGAATCAAGAGCCAGGCCTGAACGGGGGCGATGAGATTCTTAAACATATCTTAATTATGGCTAAGACAAGTGATTTAATCAAGTCTGGACACTTACTTCTGCCTCACCATCGAGAAAACGCTGGAGAATATGAGCAGCAGCGACACTGTGAGCGTCAGGGCCGGACTCATAGGTGGTTAAGGTTTCGTCGACAAAATGAACCGGAAGGGTTGAAAGGAGAGAAAGTTTTTGACCAAAGCGAAGGGCCTGCTTTTTACTTTGGCCCTCAGAGAGGCCAACAACGATTTTAGTAATTCCCCAGTCGTTGGCTAAAGAGCTGACTTTGGCTAGGGCATCAGCTAAAGAGCGAACAGTAATGGGGGAACGAGGAGTAGCAAATTCTCCTTCTGAAGTAGCCAGGCCAATATGGTGAAGACCGTAGTCGATACCAAGTATCACCGCTATATTTTAACAAGTCGGGCCGTGACAACGCCTCGCATCCATAAAGTGCCCGGCGGAAGACAAGTGATGAAGGAAACGTAGGAGTCGTCAAAGCGTTGCTCGAGAACTGACAGATCAGTTGGTGAGACGACTTT
>CAZKPQ010000082.1:0-3210 GCA_964554695.1 uncultured Gammaproteobacteria bacterium
AGGTACCCCCGCCGCTTACATTCAGCACGAAATCGACCATCTAAATGGGAAAATCTTCGTCGAAAGAATTATCGAACAAAAATCCAAACTCTATAAAATCGTTGGTAAAAATTCTAAAGGTAAAGACCAGTGGGAAGAGGTTAGATTAGAACCCTAAGCGATATAATTTCTTAATGCCAACTACCGTTTTCTTCGGATCATCTGACTACTGCGTGCCCATCCTGAACACTCTCAGGACCTCCCTCAAGCTTGTGGTAACCAGGCCTGATAAGCCGTTTGGCCGAAAACAAGCCCTAACCCCCTCTCCTGTTAAAATTTGGGCTGAGGAAAATCAAGTCCCCGTCTTCACTCCATTAACTCTTAGGTCGGACTCGCCTGATCGGACAAACCTGGTGCAGCTCTTGTCTGAACTCTCACCCGACCTAGGAATAGTCGCCGATTTTGGATTGATTATTCCAGAGACCATCTTCAAGACCCCAAAATATGAAATTGTTAACATCCATTTTTCAAAATTACCTGATTTGCGCGGCCCATCGCCAATTCAATTTGGTTTACTTCGCGGAGATACCGAAGCTTGGGTTACCATATTCAAACTTGAAAGCTCCCCCACTTTAAAAATTAAGATGGATTCCGGGCCTATAATCTGGCAAGCCTCCTATCCAATCTCTCCTGAGGATACTACTCAAACCCTTTATCAACGTCTCTTCCAGCACGTCGCCCCACTCCTCCCCGATATTCTTGCGACTTTTGTCTTAAACTCAACCGCGACCACTCCCCAAGATCATTCCAAGGCTACCTTTTGCCGCTTTCTTACTCGCCAAGACGGCTTTATTTCTTGGCCGCAACTTGAGGATGTTCTTTCCGGAAAAATTCTTTCCAAAGATGGTCTCCCTCAAGTTCAACAGGAAGCTCTCGCCACTAGACCAAACACATCCGCGACTCTTTATAATTTCTACCAAGCCGTCACTCCTTGGCCCGGTCTTTGGACGATTTATCCAAACGGTAAGCGACTGAAAATTCTTCGATGCCATGAAGCCAGCGGCAAACTAATTCTGGATCAAGTCCAATTTGAGGGCAAAAATCCCGAGCCCGCCCAGGGACTTATTTAATTAAGAACCACAAGGCCAATAGACCACTGGCCGTAAGCTTAATCTCCAACGAAGCGTCGGACATAAGAAGCATCAATTCTCCCGCACTGAGTGCCGCTGGTGTCGCTAACTCTGTTACCTTAATTCTCCTCCCCGCTTTGCCCGCCCTCTCCACTATGCCCCGAAGTAATTCTCCGCCAACTAAAGCCATAATCCATGATAACTACTCCGAAAGCTGCCTGACAACCCAGGAGAATGCGTTCTGAGGCTAAGAAGAAGCTACCGCAATAGGCTTTGGGGTATATTTCACCTGGTATCGAGCCAGGCATGATGCGCAGGCTCGGACACTTTTAACGACACCGTTTATCATTACCCTCCCCTTGTGAAGGTTGGGTAGAAATATCTTTCGGTTTTTGGTCGCTCGTTTCTCCCACTGTCCTGAATGCGAGTGGCGAACCAAATGTCCGTACTGAACCCCCTTTTTGCAGATATCACAAGCTGTCATATGTTAGAATTTTAGCATGTTTGACGCCTCTCCGGAAGTCTTAAGCCGAATTCTCCTATTTTTGGTCCTTATCCCCTCTGTTATTCTTCATGAAGTTGCTCACGGTTATCTCGCCGACAAACTTGGTGATCCGACTGCCAGACTTTCCGGCCGCCTTACTCTAGATCCTCGTCCCCACATCGACCCCTGGCTTACCCTAGCTCTCCCCTTTTTTCTTCTTCTAGCCGGCTCCCCGGTTATCTTTGGCGCCGCTAAACCAGTCCCTATTGATTCCTACAACTTCAAAGATCCTAAAAAAGATACCGCTCTCACCGCCCTGGCCGGCCCGGCCACTAATCTTCTTATTGCCGCTATTCTTGCCCTGCTTCTTCGACTACTTAGTTTAGGAACCACCGACACCCTACCTCTTTTATCAGTTCTTTTAGAACTAGGTCTAAGGGTAAATGTCTTTCTCGCGCTTTTTAACCTCTTCCCCTTGCCGCCCTTAGACGGCTTTAAGGTTCTCTTAGGTCTTCTTCCCGACAACACCGCCCAAGAACTTCTTAGTCTTGAGCGCTACGGCTTCCTTATCATCTTTGCTGTCCTCTTCTTCTTCCCCCAAATAATCTTTGGCGTCATCGATCCTATCTACCGCCAGCTCCTAACTCTTCTTCTTCCTTAAATTCATACAAATCCTCTGTGCCTAGCCTCTTGAAACGACCATGTAAAATAGAGTTACAGTTCCCTAGTGGTCTGGACGGTTGAGAACGAATTTCCTCAGCACGTTTTGCCTGTTAAGGGAAGTTACCGAAAGGTAACTAGCGAGAAAGAGTTTTAGGCCAAGGACCATCCTAAAGCCTAAGGTCTCCTCCACCCGAATCTTGTATAGGGGAAACGGATTCTCGAGAGCCCAACTACTTGGGGGCTTTCTTTTACCCCTCACCTTCTCCTTGTATAATTAGTCCGGTTGCCATCCTAGCTCAGTGGTAGAGCAACTGTTTTGTAAACAGTAGGTCCGGGGTTCGATCCCCCGGGATGGCTCAGAAAAAAGACTTTCCCAAATGAACCTCGCCGGCAAAATCACTATAATCACTGGCGGTAGTCGTGGTCTGGGTCTTTCCCTTATGGAAAAACTTAAATCCCAAGGCGCTACTGTCCTTTCCGCCTCCCGCTCAACTGGCGTAGATGTCACAAGCGAAACCGCTATTAGTAACTTCGTCGCAAAAGTCGTTGCCCAATACGGCCGGATTGATATCTGGATCAACAATGCCGGTACTTGGCTCCCCCACGGCCCAGTTGAAACCCTTGACACTAACCGCGTTCGTAACCTCTTCGAAGTCAACTTCTTCGGCACCTTCTTTGGTTCCCGCGCCGCCTATAAACAAATGCTCACTCAAGGTCAGGGCGCCATCGTTAATATCGTCACTACCAGTGCTCTCGAGGGTCGGCCATATTCCGCAGCTTACTGCGCCAGCAAATTTGCTGTTAACGGCTTTACTAAATCTCTCCGCCTTGAGGCCGCCCCTCACAACATTAAAGTTTTCTCTGTTTTCCCGGGTGGTATGAAAACCAACTTCTTCGACGAAAAGCGCCCCGATAACTATGACGAATTTATGGATCCCAATTTCGTCGCCCAAG
>CAZKPQ010000083.1:0-3193 GCA_964554695.1 uncultured Gammaproteobacteria bacterium
TTTAAGAAGGTCTCCTATCCGCATATCACCAACCTTTACAGTGTCCTTTTTATCCTATTCTCTCTGCCACTTGCCCTTAAAGAATTCTGGAAATTAAAGCCCGATATTCTTTGGGCTAAACAGGAGTTCCCCCAAGGCGTCGTTACTGGTCTTCTTCATCTCTTTACTCGAGTTCCTAATTATGTCACTTGCCAAAGTGCCCGCTTAAATAAAGACGAGATGGTAATCAGGGGCCCTTTCCCAAACTTTCTCAAGAACTTTCTTTCCGACCTTGGAACTCCCATAATCTCATTCGCCTTCAGAACTTCTTCTATAGTGGCGGCCGTTAGTAAGTTCTCAGCTGCCAATGCCAAATCTCTCGGCGCTTCGAAAACAGTTATTATTCCAAACGCGGTTGATACCGATACATTTAAATTCCAGCCCCCTAAGCCAACCTCAAAGTTTAAAATTCTCACTACCTCTTCCTTAATCCCTCGTAATGGTATTGACACTCTTCTCTCTGCCTGTTCTTTGTTGCCTGCCGATATTAATTGGCAATTACAAATTGCCGGCGATGGTCCAGAGAAGCCTGTCTATACTAAGCTAGCATCCTCTTTAGGAATTGCCAGTCGCATTATCTTTCTCGGCCGGGTTGCCAACTCCCAAATCCCTGCTCTCCTTCGCAGATCTAACATTTTTGTCCGCTTATCCCGGGCGGAAGGCTTTGGCAGCTCTTTTTTAGAAGCTATGGCCGTTGGTGTTCCGGTTGTTGCTACTCCCGTTGGTGGCATTGTCGATTTTTTGAAAGACAAGGAGAATGCTCTCCTCGTGCAACCTGAGGATCCATTATCTGCCGCTAAGGCTATAACTAATTTAGCTATTAATCCCTCCCTTCGGTCCCGCCTGGTTAACGCCGCCCGTCAGACAGTTCTTAAAAGTTATACTTGGGAAAAAGTTAGTCTTAGGGTATATCGCCAGTTTCAGCTTTTGACCCGTCATGTATAAAGTTCTTTCAATCGGCTTCGACAAGGGGATTTTGATACCTACCTCGGAAAGTTTCGTTCGCCAACTTACCTATTCTTCATGGTTAAAAAATCTCACTCTAATAATCTTGAAAGCAAACACCAATACCTCGCTCCAGAAAAACTCTCTCAAGGTAGTCCCCACCCAAAACATCTTCGATGCTCTAAAGCAGGGGATTGCCGAAAATCGCCATACTCAATTTGATCTGATTACTACTAGCGACCCCTTCTTTTGTGGCCTTGTTGGAGTATTTCTTAAATTGGCACTTAACAGGCCCCTCTGTGTCCAAATCCACACCGAGATTTTTAATAATCGCTACTTCCGGACTGAAACTCTTTACAGTTTCTTTCTCTTCGTTCTTGGCCACTTTGTGATGAAATTTGCCGATACCGCCCGCAGTAGAAATCGTCGAATAAAAACGGATCTTGAAATTCGTTTCCCTCACTTAAAGGGAAAAGTATTATTTGTTGGCGCACCGATTGAGGACTTTTTCTTGGTCCCAGTTTCAAATAGAAAGCGTGACTCAAATCTAATTCTTTCGGTTGGAAGGTTAGTTAAACAGAAGAATTTCTCTCTTCTTATCAATGCAGTTGCCTCGATAAAGAAAGACTTTCCCAATCTCCGTCTCACCATTATGGGTGACGGTCCCCTTAAAAGCACTCTTCAAAATCAAATCGCCAGTTTGGGACTTTCGGGTAGTGTTAGTTTGATTCCTTACGATGCCGGCCAGTCTCTTCGACTTTTAGATAAAGCAAGTTTGTTTACACTCCCCAGTAACCACGAAGGTTGGGGACTGGTCTGCCTTCAAGCCCTGGCTCGGGAAACGCCGGTCGTTATGACCAGAACTGGCTGCGCCGATGAAATCGTTATTAACCAAAGAACTGGCCTGGTTGTTCCCCTTAATAACGAGGTCGCACTCGCTCAGGCAATTACCACCGTTCTCAAAGCCCCGGAAAAGTATGTCTCCCTTGCCCGCACTGGTCGTCAGCTCGTCTTGAAAGATGTCGATCTGGCAAAGATTCGCCGCGATCTCATATCTCTTTACCAATTAACTGTTAAAAGCCGAAAGAGCCAACCTAAGGACCGCGTGCTATCATAAGGCTAACGTGACTGTTCTACTTCTCGTCTCCCGAATCAATTCCCAAAGGCCAGGCACCGAAGGATTCATTGTTGATTGGGTTCGGGCAATCGCAGCCCGGGTCGATAAGCTCATTGTCCTCGCCTATGAAGTTTCTGACTCCGAAATTCTTCCCCAAAACGTCATCGCCTATAAAATCCCCGGGAACCACTTTTTTACCCGGAATCTCGGCCTATTTACTAGCCTTTTAGTCCTTACTTGGCGCTACCGCCCGCATGTAATCTTTGCCCATATCCTTGAGGTCTTTGCCATTCTTGGGAAATTTGCAGGCCTTCTTACAGCTCGACCGTGTGTCTTATGGTCTTGTCAGCCCTATAGCCCCAAGGATAACCTCCTTGCCTATCTTTCCCTCCTCTTAGTTGACAAGATCCTAACTTGTTCTGTGCACACCGAAAAACTCTATATCTCTGCCATGGGCTCACTTGTCTCATCAAAAATTAAAGTTATCGGCCACGGCATAAACTTTGATTTTTTCAAGTCATTGTCTAAGCCTTCCTCCACCCCTCGCCCGTCAACCATTTACCGCTTACTCTACGCTGGTCGAATCTCTCCCGTTAAAAATTTGGAGACCCTTTTGGAGGCCGCAAAAATTCTCCACCAGCAACATTATCCCCTCAATCTCAGAATTGCTGGTGAAAAACCTTCTCAAAAGGGCAGTCATTACGAGGATAAAATTAATTCATCCGTCCAGATGCTAAGAAAGCTTGGCTTTTTAATTTACTTTGACCGTCGAGCTTTCTCCTATAGCCAGGCCCCAAAACTCTACGCCTCTGCCGACTTATTTGTTAATCCTAGTCAAGCCAGTTCGGTGGATAAAACTTTCCTGGAGGCCATCGCTTCCGGTGTTCCCGCAATAGGAAGTAACCAGACCTATCCATTTTTAGAAAAATCCTTCCCGAAGTTGGTCTTTAAATCCAGTAACTCCTCCGATTTAGCTCAAAAAATAGCCTGGCACTTCGACAATCGATCTAAGTCTCGCTCTCTTGCCAGTGAGGCTCGCGCTTCTCTTAAGCGCCAGTTTCATCTCGGTTTTTTAGCCCAAAAAATTGTTCG
>CAZKPQ010000084.1:0-3072 GCA_964554695.1 uncultured Gammaproteobacteria bacterium
GATAGGGATTTCCAAACTACACATTGAGGCTACTTTTAGAGTGTTTTCCAAAGCGTCTGGTGTATCGGCAAAATTTTTCTGCATTTCTTCGGGTGACTTAAAGTAAAAATCGGGACAGTCGATCATCGAGAGAGGCCGATTCTCGTTTTTCCAAGTGGTTTGAGTTTGAATGCAAAGAAGAGTTTCTTGCCCCTCGGCGTCGTCTTTGTTGGTATAGTGGGAGTCATTGGTAGCAACAAGAGGAATGCCCAGACGGCGGGACATTTTTTTAATTTCATCGTAGATTCGATTGATATGATCTAGGCCCGGGTGAAACTGGATTTCGAGGAAAAAGTTGTCTGATCCAAAAATTTCTTCATAACGACGAGCGGCCTCTTCAGCTTTTTTAATCTCGCCTTTTTCGATAAGGCTGCCGACTAAACCGCCAGTACAGGCGGAAGTGCAGATAATCCCGTCGTGGTATTTTTCTAAAACCTCAAAGTCGATTCGAGGTTTGTAGTAAAACCCCTCAAGATGGCCTAGGGTAACAATCTTCATTAGGTTTTTATAGCCAGTGATGTTTTTTGCTAAAAGAAGAAGGTGGTACTGGTCCTTATCGATACCCGCCTGCTTGTCATGGCGACTTCGTTCGGCCTGATAGGCTTCGACGCCAATAATAGGGTTTATGCCAGCATCCTTGGCAGCAAGATAGAACTTAATGGCTCCAAACATTGAGCCGTGATCGGTAAGGGCTAGGGCCGGCATGCCAAATTCCTGAGTTTTCTTGACAAGATCTTTGATCCGACTCAGGCCGTCGAGAAGGGAATATTCGGAGTGGGTATGAAGAGAGACATAGCTTCCCACGAGGCCTACTGTAACACACCTGAAATTAGGCTAGCAAGGAGCGAAAAATCAGTTTACCGACCAACTTTCCGGGCTTTTTTACGCTCGATTAGGTCTTTATCGGCTAGGGAGTATACTTTTTGGTAATTTAGTTCATCCTCGGTGGCACAGCCAAGAGTTAAGGAAATTGTTCCTGTATAAATGCCATCAGAGACTTCGATACGGCTAGTGCTATTCTCAATCCGGTCGCGAACCCGAAAGGCGTCGTCTTTTTCAAGACCTGGCATAAGAAGAATAAACTCATCGCCGGCCGAACCTTTGCGAAGAATAAGATCGGTTGGGCGAAGATGAAGCTCAAGAGCTTTGGCAGCGGCATAAATGGCTTGATCGCCCCAACTGTGGCTTCGAACGTCTTGAAGCATTTTGAAGGAGTTTATGTCTGAGGTCATAATCGTCAAGGGGGTTTGATATTTTCGACAAGTGGAAACAACTTTTTCTATTTCCTCGGTGGCCACGTCCTCCCGAAGAACGCCAGAGCGTTGGTCGGTTTTGAGAAAACGGACTTGCTCGATCAGACTTTGATTTCTACCTTCGAGGTCTCGAAGGGCCCCGGTCAGACGGAGATTTTGGCTAATTAAAAATTTAATCTCTGCTTTTAAAACTTCGTCAGGAAGAAGGACCTTTCGTCGATTTGGTGTATCAGGCATGATTTTGGAGTATAAAAATTAGTCGATCCTTGAGAAGGGTTTTATCAATCTGGGGATGAGTTTTGACAATAGCTCCAATAAGAACGCCGATGGCTTGGCCTTTTCCCGACTTAAAGTCTTTGACAGCCTGTGGAAAATTTTTAATGGCCTTGGTAATGAGTTCGTCTATTTGGTCAACACTAAGAGAGGTCACTGCTTTGGAAGCTTTCTGAAGTTCCACTAGCTGAGCAGGTAGAACGGTAGCGACGTCCACCCGTTTGTTCACCAGCCAGTTGGCAGTCTCTTTAGGATCGCCGCCAACACGAACAGCTTCTTCAAAGTAGTTAGCGATTAGAAGGTCGTCAACCAAAATATTAGCGGCGTAGTCAGTAAGTCCATACATTTGCTGAAAACGATGAGCCTTGGGGGCTGGAAGTTCGGGAAGAGTGTTTTTGATAGTTGACACTAGATTATGGTCAAGAACAAGAGGGGGAATATCGGGCTCGGGAAAATATCGGTAGTCGTGGGCTTCCTCCTTGGTACGCTGAAGAACAGTGGCTCCCTGGGTTTCGCTCCAACCGCGAGTTTCTTGGGTGGGTTTTTCACCAGACTCAATGAGGCTGGTTTGGCGAGCGATTTCATATTCCAGAGCCTTTCGGGCGAAGCGAAATGAGTTTATATTTTTAAGCTCAACTCGATAGCCCGGAAGGCCAGACTGGCCAAGTTCCCTTACGGAAATAGAGGGCTCTAATCGCATACTCCCCTTCTCCATATCCGCCCCGGAGATGCCAAGGTAACGGATGGTTCGCTGAAGCTCCTTTAGAAAGGCGTCAACCTGGTCAATTTGTCGAAAGTCCGGTTCAGTGACGATTTCAACGAGAGGTACGCCGCTTCGGTTGAAGTCAACCAGACTAACTTTTTCACCGTTTATTTCAGTATGCTGAAGTTTGCCGGTATCTTCTTCCAGGTGAACTCGACGAATACCAATATTCTGCAAAGTTCCGTTTATGGCGATGGGTTCGTCGTACTGGCTAATTTGATATCCCTTGGGTAAGTCGGGATAAAAATAGTTTTTACGGTCGAATTTAGTAGATGGGTTAATCTGGCAGTTTAGAGCTAGGGCAAGGAGAATTGTCCACTCGATTGCCTTTTTATTAGGGACGGGAAGAGCGCCTGGTAGACCGAGACAAACAGGACAAGTGTGAGTGTTGGGCTCAATGCCAAAGTGCTCAGCCGGACACCCGCAAAACATCTTCGATTTGGTTGCTAGTTCAACGTGGACTTCGAGGCCAATGACGGGTTGAAGTTGCTTCATGGCTGGATTTTCCAACATTCTGATACTTTCTCAAAAGCAGATGCTAGCTGATAGAGCCCTTCTTCTTTAAATTGTGGCCCAATGAACTGCATGCCAACTGGTAATTTGTCAACAAATCCACATGGGACATTCAGCGAAGGCACGCCAGCAATGTTGATAGGACACATGAATATGTCAGAAAGATACATCGCTACTGGGTCACCTGTTTTGTCGCCAATCTTGAATGGCACCCCAGGCGAAGACGGGGCG
>CAZKPQ010000085.1:0-3068 GCA_964554695.1 uncultured Gammaproteobacteria bacterium
AGTATCGATATAACCAGAGGGGTAATATTTTAGAGTTTGAAGGCTATGAAGAGATTTTCTACAAAGGAGAATTAGCCTTCTTTCACCGAGTCATTGGCGGCGTGATTGATCACCGAAAGCCACTTAATAAACGGCTTTAACTAGAACATGGCCGTTAGCTTATGAAGACAGAGATCGAAGTTAAGTTTCGAATTCCCAAAGCAAAACTAGTCGGGATTCGAAAGTGGCTTGGCAAACACGGGAAGAAGATTGGCAGCTATCACCACATCGAATACTACCTAGACAATCCGGAGAAGAGTTTTACTTTTGTCTCTCCCGAAGGCTTCGTCGATGCCTCTGACTATTTACGAGTGCGCATGACCTCTAAGGGCGAAAGTGTGTGTTTTAAGCACTGGCATTATGATGAGGAGAGTAAAAGTCATACTCACTGCGATGAGTACGAAACTGAAGTAAAAGACGGCAAGGCACTGTTAGAGCTTCTAAAAGCAATTGGATTTACTAATAGTATAGTTGTTGACAAGAAGAGAGAGTCTTTTGCTACGAAGGAATTCGAGGTGGTAATTGATGAAGTGAAAGGCTTAGGCAGCTTTGTGGAAGTGGAGCTTAAAAAAAGGGTTTCTGACCCTAAATTTGGACTGGCGCTAATTTACCAATTTATTAGAAGTTTGGGGCTAACCCGGATAGAGGTAATGAGTCGAGGTTACGTATCGATGCTTTGGAACCCAACGCACGACTTCGGGGAAAAGTTGGCTTTATAGCGAATTATTAAATTAACCTCGGGGTGACATCGGGATGCGCCCGCCACCGGATGGCCTAATGATAGGCTCTGGCCTTGGCTTACTCCCCTGACCCTTTTTCTCGCGCTCGGTTGGCATCGTCGGGTTGCTTGATATTTAACAATAATGATTGTTCAGCTTGCTCTCGCAGATAATCGGCGAGAGAAAAACCAGAAGCTTGGAGGCGTCTGATTGTTGAAGCAAGTCCTTCGTGCCTGGTATTTCCATGTTTTGTACCCTCGATCCTTTTTGAAATAGCCATCTTTCTAGTCTATCGGTGACGTCGACAGCTTAAAGACTATTAATTTTATTTAGGTTACTGTTATACTAATTGGGCCCCAAATTTTATGGGATTAGACCTCGAACAAATTATTAAGACGATCGGATATGTTGGGGTGTTTGGGATTGTCTTTGCTGAGTCAGGCCTTTTCTTTGGGTTTTTTCTCCCTGGCGATTCGCTTCTTTTTACAGCGGGATTTTTAGCTTCTCAAGGGATTTTTGATATTAAGCTCTTGGTAGTTTTGTGTGTGGCGGGAGCGATTCTGGGGGATAGTGTCGGATACACTTTTGGTCGAAAGTTGGGAGCAAAGCTTTTTCAAAAGGAAGACTCAAGACTTTTTAAAAAGAAACATATTGAACGGGCGCATGCTTTTTACGAGAAACACGGGGGTAAGACAATAATTTTGGCCAGGTTTATGCCAATAGTGCGGACTTTTGCGCCAATCGTCGCCGGAGCTGCCAATATGACCTACCGAAAATTTCTAAGTTTTAACATATTTGGCGGACTTCTGTGGGGGGGTGGGTTAACTTTAACGGGGTACTTTCTGGGAAATATCATTCCTGACGTTGATAAATATCTTATTCCGTCAATATTACTTATAATAATACTGTCGTTTCTGCCCCCGGTAGCTCATCTTTTACAAGAGAAAGATAACCGCGAAACCATAAAGAAAAGCTTTTTCAAACTAATTTATGCTCTACCTGGTCTTCACGCCGAAAAGAAAAATTAACACTCTCACCGGACTTCTCTTAGTGTATTATTGACCCATAACGAGCAGCATGGACGAGCTTATAAAAAGATTTAAGAGTCATGTTATCTTAAGTTCAAGCAACCCAAAATTTGTTCATCACGATTGGTACGTTAAGTATCATTTGACGATTGTAGAAGAAATTGCCTCGGAACTTTGTGACATCTACACTGACGCTAATCGGGAAATTGTCGAGTTAGTTGTATGGTTACATGATTATGGGAAGGTTATGGGGTTTGGTAAAGATCATCAAAAAACTCAAGAAATAGGGGGAGATAAATTACTGGAGATAGGTTTTCCAAGGGACTTTACCGAAGAAGCCTTGAGAATCACAAAGATCGTTGATGAGCAAGAAAACCTTGATCTACCAGAAACACCTATTGAGGCGAAAATTATTAGCTCAGCTGATGGTGCGTCTCACATGGTAGGTCCGTTCTTTCCAATTTGGTTTAAAGACAATCCTAACCATGAGCTTGAGGAGTTAAATAAGGAAAATATGACAAAACTAGAGAAGGATTGGAAAAGGAAGATTGTCCTACCGGAAGTGAAGAAATTGTTTAAGAACCGCTACCAGTTTCTGAGAGAAAACTATGGTGATATTCCAAAGCGTTTTTTAGATTAGGAGACATGCTTTACTTAGTTTCTACGCCAATTGGAAATCTTGAAGATATTTCTCTTCGGGCGCTCAGGATCCTTCGAGAAGCCGAGATTGTACTTACGGAAGATAGTCGGCGAACTGGACTTCTGTTTACCCACTTTGAAATTCCCCACAAACCATTTATCTCGTTTTACGACGAAGTCGAAGCCGGTAAGACAGCGGAAATAATTGCACACCTAGTTGCTGGAAAGACGGTTGCTTTGGTTAGTGATGCAGGAACACCTTTAATTTCTGATCCGGGGTATAAACTAGTTCGTGCCTGCCTAGAGCATGGGATAAAGGTTGAAGCGATACCGGGGGCATCAGCGGTTCTTACGGCGTTAGTATCTTCTGGCCTGCCACCCGATAAATTTATTTACCTAGGGTATCTGCCAGAAAGACAGGGGCATCGAACGGAACTTCTAAATCAACTTAAGTTAACCCTCGAGACCTTACCGATGACGGCGATTATCTTTGCATCGCCTTACAAAGTGAAGCGGGATTTGACTGGCATAGTTGAGGTATTTGGTGACATAGAGATTGTAGTTGCCCGGGAACTTACTAAGATACACGAAGAAGTTTGGCGCGGTCGAGCAAGTGAGGGGATAGAGGGTTAACTTAAGTTGA
>CAZKPQ010000086.1:0-3035 GCA_964554695.1 uncultured Gammaproteobacteria bacterium
GATTTCTCAGTCCAGAGTTTTAAAATGGGATGGGAGCGATTTTTAGCGATGACACCATAGGCAGCGTCGAGGATCTTTTGGGTGGAGCGGTAATTTCGCTCTAAATTATAAGTTTTGGTCTCGGGAAATTCGGATTTAAAGTGGAGAAGATTTCGGTAGTCGGCCCCGCGCCAGGAGTAGATTGATTGAGAAAAGTCACCGACAACACAGATGTTGCGATACTTCCCTGCCAGAAGCTTAGTAAAGACGAATTGAGCGTGGTTAGTGTCTTGATATTCGTCGACGAGGATATAGCGAAATTTTTCTTGGTACTTTTCGAGGGTTTCGCGACTGGTCCTTAGAAGGCGGACAGTTTCCATAATAAGATCATCAAAATCTAAGGCGTCGTTATCCTTGAGAGCTTTTTGATAGGAAAGATAAATATCGGCAACGGTGGTTTGGAAGAACCCTCGGGCAAACTGGGGGTACTCAAGAGAGGAAATTAACTGATTTTTAGCCTGGCCAATGGTGGCGAGAACTGCATGGGGATTGAAGTTTTTTGGCGAAAGGTCCATTTTCTTGAGGATTTCTTTAATGAGATCAAGAGCGTCGGAGTCGTCGTAGATAATAAAACGGGGGGAGAGGCCGATTTCTTTACCTGAGACACGGAGGATTTTGGCACAGAGGCTATGAAAGGTGCCGGCAAAAGGGAGAGAACCAGCGATATTTTCCTTAGCTAGGAGCTTTTCAACCCGCTCGCGCATCTCGGTGGCAGCTTTATTAGTAAAAGTAACCAGAAGGATATTGTCGGGGGAAACGGACTTGGCGCTAATTAGATAGGCTACACGGTGAGTGAGGACACGAGTTTTGCCGCTACCGGCACCGGCCAGAACAAGAACGGGGCCAGAAGTAGCTTTAACCGCTTCTTTCTGGACATCATTTAAACCATCTAACAGGGAGCTTGCGGGCATGAGCTCTAGCATATTAGCACACCCCAATGGTAATATTTTAGAGCCATATATGAAGAAGGGGCGGGCTTTTTTTTACATTTTAAAGAATAGTGTTTTTAATCTGGACTATTACCAAGACGTTATTAAAGCGCCCCTTAGTCTTTCCTTAAAATACTTTTACTGCTTACTTTTTCTGGTGGCTCTGGCATTTATAGTGCCGGTGGCGATTTTTTTTCTAACACTGTCGCCTCGAACGGCCGAGATTAGCAAACGGGTCCAAGAAGAAGTGGCGACTTTTTACCCCCGTGATTTAGTCCTAAAAATTAACGATGGGAGGCTGTCGATAAACCAAGAGGAACCATACTTTATTGACGGCTCGGATGGTGCTCGAAAGTTTGTTAAAGAAACGACGGGGAAAGACCACCTGGTAGCAATTGATACGAATGCCTCTCCATCGGATTTCTCTAAGTATCAAGCGATGGTACTTTTGACCAAAGAGGCAGCTATCTACCCAAAATCCTATCAGGGGGCCCAGAGAACGGAAGTAATGCCATTTAACGAAACTGAGGACGTTACCCTAACGCAGAGCATTTACTTGGCCGGGGTGTCGAGACTAAACCCAATTTTTGAGAAATTACCGGAAATATTTACTGGGATGACAATGCTTCTTCTAATAGCCGGGCCGCCCCTAGCAGCTGGGCTGGTCTTTATTCAGAAAATTATTCATTTATTAATAATCACAGTATTTGGTGTTTTCATTGCTCGAATGATTGGACTACCTCTCAACTTTAAGCAAATTTTACAGGTAGGGATTCATAGCTCAACTCTTCCAATAGTCTTTTTTACGGGACTTTTTGTCTTTGGTTTGTCGCCGGCTATACCGTTTGGATATAGTCTGGTACTACTTCTTTTCATGGGAGCAGTTTTCTACAATTTGAAAGGGAAGGGGAAAAAATAAAATGGCTTTTTTAGTGGTGGCCAACTTTAAAGCTAACTTTTCTTGGACAGAGGCGGATAAGTGGCTCTCTAGGTTTAGGGAAAGTTACCGACCAGACGGAAGGATTGAAGTAGTCCTGGCACCAACGGCTCCCCTACTGCCGCTATTCAAAGGTTTCCAAAGACTAGGCGGTTATAGTTTGGGGGGGCAAGACCTATCTATCTTTGAAGCCGGGGCTTACACAGGAGAGGTGCCAGCAGAAGGTCTAAAAGAACTAGGGGTTAAGTACTGTCTAGTAGGGCATTCGGAAAGGCGAAGACTACTTGGAGAAACTAAGGAAATGGTAGAGACTAAAATAAGGCGGGCTTTTAGCACAGGAATCATTCCAATCGTTGGTGTTTCGAACGAGGGAGAACTGCCCGGGGAGGTTTTGAGGGCCGGGGAGGCAGTGGTGATGTTTGAACCATTTGAGGCAATTAGTACGGCCTCAGGCTGGCACACGGTCCCGACAGAAAACATAAAAGAGACGGTTATGAATTGGCGACAGAGAATCAATTCACCAAGAGTTCGAGTGGTATATGGTGGAAGTGTAAACGCTGGAAATGCAGGGGAAATTGGAAGGGAACTTGGCATTGACGGAGTGGTGGTAGGTAAGGATGGGTTAGATGTGGAGAAGTTTTTAGAGATTCTGGGGGCATATGAATAAAGCAGACTTACTTTTGGAGATAGCGAAGGCGAGGCGGCGACTTTTTAAACATTACCGAGCCGTCCGGGTAGGAATACTACTTCTGGCAGGAGGAATTCTTTTTGGAGTTTTCCTCTTTATATCGTTGCCGGTTATTCGGCTAGGCCGAGAAGCGTTGTTTGGGCCGGTAAATGTATTCTCGATCTTTCTTAACCGAGGAACGGAAATTAAAGAAACTGATGGTCGAACGAATTTTTTGATACTCGGCACCGGAGGAGCCGCTCATGAAGGTCCGAATCTAACCGATGCAATTATCCTAGTATCAGTAAGGACGGCTCCCAGACAAGAAGAACCGGAAGCGTCGCCAATCATAGTGGTTTCAGTGCCGAGAGATATTTACTTACCCTCATTAGGGGGAAAGATTAACACTGCTTACGCAATTGGTAGTGAGAAAGACAAAGAGACGGGAGTAGCTTTAGCTAAA
>CAZKPQ010000087.1:0-2698 GCA_964554695.1 uncultured Gammaproteobacteria bacterium
TTTGGATGTTGGCCTCTTTGCCCTATATGGCCTTCTTATTCCCTTCTGGCTTCTTGGAGAAAATTGGCAAACCTTAATTAACCTTGTTCCTTTTCGCCACGTTGTCGCTACCCCAGTCGAAATTCTCTTAGGGCGAACCGATAACTGGTCCATTTATCTTTTAGGTTCTCTTCTCTGGCTCGTAGTTCTTACGTTTGTAAGTCAGCGTATCTGGAGCCGGGTTCTTAAATATTACGAGGCTGTTGGCGGTTAATGAAAAAATATCTTTCCATCTATCGACTATTTTGGTCCCAGGAAATCCAAAAACAGCTTATCTATAAGCCAATTATGGCTATCTTTTCTTACCTCGCCCATAGCACCTGGATTTTCTTTACTTATGTTTTTCTTTTAGTTGTCTCCGGCACTCTTCACTCAACTCTCCAAAGAGAACTTCTTCTTTTCCTTTCCTTCTTCCACTCGGTTAAGGGCCTCTTCTGGGTCTATTCTTCCCAAAGCTCCGGCTTTCTGGCGGGTTCCGCTTTTCGTCAGGGGACAATTGATTTCTTTCTCATTCGCCCAGCTAATAATCAGTGGGCCGTTAGTAGTTTCCGCCCAAATATCTTTGCCATCACCGATTTAGTTGTTGGCATTCTCTCCTTTCTCTATTTCTCCCAACTTCTTGGCCTCATTACACCAAGCTTTCTTCTCTTCTACCTCGTCTCGGTTATTTTCGGGGCTATCTCTTTGTATGGTGTTTGGTTTTCTTACCTCACTCTTTTTGTCCCATCTGGTGAGGCGTCAGCTGTTCATGGCCTAGCTAACTCTTTCTGGATTTTTGGTCAATTTCCAAACCGTCTTTATCACGGAATAACCAAAGTAATAACCACAATAATCTTTCCCACCGTTATTATCACCACTCTCCCGATGGATATTCTCTTACTTCAAAAGTCTCCAGTTTATCTAGTCATCCTAATTCTTTTTGCCTTAACCACGTTAATTCTCTCGACAAGGCTTTGGACAAGAATGCTTCGATTTTACACTTCAGCAAACTGATATAATCCTTTCGTCTAATGTCTAATGCTAGAGATTTAATCGATAAGGCAAACACTGTCCGAGAAGAGGGGAATTTTCTCGAAGCCCTCAAGTTAACTGACGAAGCTTTAGTTAGAACCGAAGAGGAGGGGAGTTCAGCCCTATTCGCCGAGACTCTTTCAAATCGGCTTTTGATCTTTCGCCACCTCTATCGAAATACTAAGAAACGTGATTTTCTTCTCCTTGCAAAGTTTGAAGCCGAAGCTGCTGTCGCCGTAGCCGAGTCGACAGGAATTAAAGAGTCGCTAGCTGTACCATACTTTAATCTGGCCAAGGCCTACGAAGATCTTGCCCAGTATCCAGAGTCAGTCGACTTTTACCGGAAAGCCCTAGCCGCTATCACAACCCATCCTCCAAAAACCCATGATCGCTCGGGAGTTAAAGCTGACTTTAAGATTCACTTATCCGTAGTAGAGTATTTAGCGGGTGATAAGACAGCCTACTCTCGTCTAAAACTTGCTATTAAAGAATTGGAAGACTCTAACGAGAAAGAGGTCTCTGATTACAACTACTATGTCTGGCTTTCTGGCGCTCACCTTGAAGTGGCCAGAATCCTTGTCCATGATGATCCAACCGCTGCGAAAAACCATCTCGAATCGGCCAAAAAAATCATCAGCGCCGATTCTCGTCTAACTCTTCGGCGGGCTCAATTAGAGGAGCTTCTCAAGAGTTTCTCGTAAAATATTCTTCTTCCGGTCTAATGGCAAACTCCTTCTCTCGTGAGAAGATTAACGTCGCCCTCCTACTAAAGCCAGTGAGCCTTCGATAGATTTCGGTAGAAGGATGTCTCCATCGGGGAATCGGCTTTTCACCACTTACCACTCTCATTAAATTTTCGCCTTCAATGTTTCGCTGGTAATCTTCCCAGCCTCTTTTAGCATTCTTAAGGTCAAGTCGATAAATACTCTCCATTACTAGGAACCAGGAGGAAGCAATCGCCCTATCTGCTCCACCGGCTTGTGGCGCCAACTTTTGGACGGTTTCGTATGCCTGTAGAAAATCAGTGAAGTTAGCTACTCGCCCTCGGGCTCGTTCGTTTGAAACAAGCTCCATCGTAGCCAGGGCATTCGCTGATGTTGCTGGCCTCGAAAGACCAACAGCCTCTTTAAAACTTTCTGATGCCAGCCAGAGTTGTCTCGGATTGCCGGTGGTATCAGCCACTTTTTGGTGATATTTACCAACATCTCGGCACATCTCAGCTGCTCCTTGATACTCATGTCCTTCGGGGTCCTTTTCCATCTGTAAGGCAAACTTCCAGACATTTGGATCATAGAAAACTCTCTCTATCACGTCCCGGGCTTCATGTAAAAAAGGAACTGCTAGGGGACCTAGCGGCTCGATCGTATGAAGTTTTAGAAGTTCGAGAACCCATGTTCTTGCCCATCGTATCTCTTCCACTAGTTCAGTCTGGCTTAAACTTGCAATTTTTCCGGTCTCAACCACACAGTTCTCTCGGGCTGCTCTAATATTTGCTACCGCCTCTCTTCGGCCGCCCCCGGTTCGTTTGAGCTCTGCGTAGTAGATAGAATAGTTTTCCGGCATGGCTGTATTATACTATGGGATTACTCCCATTCGCCTTAACGAGTAAAATATCCTTATGAATAAACTCTTAGTCATTACTGGTCCC
>CAZKPQ010000088.1:0-2617 GCA_964554695.1 uncultured Gammaproteobacteria bacterium
AGGGTTTTTTTGGGCCGACTCCCAAAGTTTACGGGCTCGGGAACTTTTTTGGAGACGGTGAGTGTGGTAGAGAGGCAACCAGAGGGGCGAGAAGAGGAAGTAAAGGAGGAGAGTGAGGAAGCCGAAGACAAGAGCAAGGGATAAGCTGAGAAGTCCCAAAAAAATCAGGATGGATCTTAAGAAGATGCCAACTAAGGTGGAAACTAGATTAAAGGAGATAACCTCACCGAGGCGGGTGAGATTGAGGCCGGGGCCGTTATCGGCCACATACATTCTTTTAAAAGGATGGAAGAAGGTTTTTAGGTGATGAGGAATAGCAAAAAAATAGACAACGTAAAGGAGGAGGTTACTAAAAAGAGAGAGGCTTTGGGTTAGGGCAGACATGAGTGTAAAAGATGTGATTTAACATTAGCAAAACACTCGTCGGGATGCTACAATTCTGAGAGATTTTTGCGCATGTAGTTCAGTGGTAGAACGCTGTCCTGATAAGACAGAAGTCGATAGTTCGATTCTATCCGTGCGCACCTCGGACTTAACCTCGATGAATAACCCAATAACGGGATACAGAATTCTTATTTGGTCGGAAAAGCCAGACAGGTTGGCGAAGTTCTATGGGGAAGTTTTAGGATTACACCAGACAATGAAGCTGGAACTGCCAGATGATTATGGCTATGCTTTCAAGGTTGGGGAGAGTTTGATGATTTGGATCGGGAAGCATTCGGAAATTAAGGGGAGGAATAAGGAACCGTTTCGGCATATCTTCAATCTGTACGTTGACGACGTGTTTGATTGGTATGAGAAGCTTAAGAATCGGAAAGAGATACAGATTATAGCTAGGCCTTTTATTACGCCACCATCCCGGGGAGCGGAGAAAAAACGGTACTGCTTTACTTTTCTTGATCCCGAAGGGAATTGCTTACAGTTTATGAATCCAAGTTAAGATGAGGATGATTGATAGGTTCTGGCGGTGGTACGAGCGAAACTACACTCTTAACTTGGCAATGGCCGCGGCGTTGTTTGGACTTCAGGCATTTCACCTTTATTGGTTAGGAAGTCATGTTTTGGGACAAATTGTTCTTGAGAGAGGTTTTTTTGTTTTTCCTGTTCAATTTGAGTGGGTCTATGCACTTGTTGACTACACCGAGATTCCAGCTCTGTTGTCTGTTTCTTTGATTTACATAAACGAGCTTCGAAAGGGAGGGAAAAGAGTTAAGTCTTGGCTTTATCTAATCTTCCTTAATCTTCAGTGGGTTCATCTTTTCTGGATTACTGATGAGGTTGTTTTACAAGCATTTACGGGAGCCTCGGTGATTGATTTTCCGAAGGGGCTAGCGCTGCTAGCGATCTTAGTTGACTATTTGGAAGTTCCGGTTATGATTGAGACCATGGGGAAGGCTTTTAAGGCTCTTGCCCTAAGTACTAGAGATGCCTGATTTTCTAGAAGGTGTTCCAAAACATACTGTTGCTCAAGAGGGGGGACAAAGAGCCGACTCTATTTCACTTCGGGCGGTTGTCCGGGTGTTTCCCGCAAACAGGCCCGCGTTTGTGGCGACCGTATTAAGGATTAGAAGACCTGAGAGTTCGAATCCGAGCGTGATTGTTGAAACCTCTGCAGGAGAAAGAAGTATTGGTGGTGGTACGACAGTAGAGGTTCTATAAACTAGGTTAGTGGCGTTGACAGGATTGAGGCGATTGGCTATAATGCGTCTACTTCACTGTTCGGGTGAAACCTTTGATGAGAATTCAAGCAACATATAAAGTCACGGTCCGTAACTGGACGGCCACTTTCGTGTAGCTTGAGAGCTTGTTGGGGGATTAGGCCCGCGTGAGCGGGTTTTTTTGTACCTTAAAAAGAGCGATTCCGAGTGTGGAACTAGCGGGCCCGAAGTTTAAAAGGTTGAACGCCTCGTTTGCAACGAGGAGGTAAGGGGTTCGATTCCCCTCGGGTCCACTGCCCCCTGGTTTCCGGTTACCGGTTACTAGATTTTGGCGACGGGTAATGGGAAATGAGGAAAAAATAGAGCGACTGCTTGGGGAGTACCAAAAGTTGATCGAGAAGATGAACGAGATCAATGAGGGATTAAACCAAGTAGGGACTGACTCAGAAGATATGATTCCGGGGCACGATGATGGTCAAGAGTTTTGGGCAAGAATGGAGATGTACAAGATGATGAAGGCGCAAGCTGAGTCGGTTAGAAAACAGTTGAGAGAATTGGGCTATAAAAAGGCACTTTAGAAAACTAAATTAATTACTTGCTCTTTAAAAAGTAAATAGAAGGCACCCTTATGGGGAGATTAAACTCTTTTCATAGGGGTTTTAAGTATCTTTACAATTTAAGAATCTACTCATAACGCCAGTGGTGGATGCCTTGGCAGAAAGAACCGAGGAAGGACGGGTCTACGTCCCCGAAAACGACGGGTTGCTGACTATGAAGCTTTATCCGTTGGTTTCCGAATGGAGAAATCCTTTGCGTAAGCAAAACTTAAAGGGGAATACATAGCCTTTAGGAGGGTACCTCCCGAACTGAAACATCTAAGTAGGGAGAGGAAAAGAAAATAATAATGATTCCCGTAGTAGCGGCGAGCGAACTGGGAAGAGGCTAAACCCCGATTTAAT
>CAZKPQ010000089.1:0-2616 GCA_964554695.1 uncultured Gammaproteobacteria bacterium
TCTCGGGTATCCTGGTTAATGTCCTTGACGCCACCGGCAAAGTTAAAACTACCCTTTCCCTTATGATCTTCTGGATTATTCTGACTTGGGCTTCTACCATTATTTTGGTTGAATCATTTGGGGTAACCGGCATCGCTATTGCCTCATTTGTGGTAAGTCTAACTATCGTACTGACTATTAATCTTGTTCAAAAGGTCGTGGCCTTTAATTTTCTTGATGCGGTTTGGAAGCCCTCTATTGCCACCCTTCTCATGGGCATTTCAATTTATCTTCTAAAGCTCGTCCTTCCCCCGTCCTTACCAAACCTAATCCTTATAACTCTTGGTGGCGGTATAATCTTTACGAGCTTTCTCTTTCTCTTTGCTCGGCGTGAACTTTTGGAGGGAGCCAGAATTTTGACTAGATCTCTTCACCGATGAAACTTTCCGTTGCCATCGCTACTTTTAACGAAGCTAAAAATATTGATCGCTGCCTAACTTCGGTTAAGTTCGCCGATGAGATTATTATCTCCGACGAAGGTTCCACCGACGGAACACAAAGTATTGTCCGAAAACACAAAGCTAAACTCATTCGTTTTCAAAGACAGGAAATGTTCCACGCCAATAAACAAAACGCCATTAACCACTGTACTGGAGATTGGATTCTTTGTATTGATGCTGATGAAGAAGTTACTCCCGAACTTCAGCGAGAAATTAAAGAGACTCTTAAGAATCCTGATTTCAATGGTTATCAGATACCAAGACGAAACTTAATCTTTGGTAAATGGCTTGCTCACTCCGGCTGGTACCCTGACCATCAAGTTAAGCTTTTCCGCCGAGGTAAAGGTCACTATCCCTTAGTCAGTTTCCACGAGATGATAAAAATCGATGGGGGAGTCGGCACTCTTAAGGCTGACCTTCTCCATTATCACTACACCTCAATTGATCAGTTTATAACTCGCATGAACCGTTACACCACTAACGACGCCGAGTATATCTTAGGAAAAGGTGAAACCGTTGTTTGGCAGGATGCCATTCGTTACCCGGTTGATGAATTTCTAAAAAGGTATCTCTTTTGGGAAGGCTATAAAGATGGTTTCCATGGTCTGGTGTTGGCTCTTTTCCAATCGGCTAGTCGTCTCTTTGTCTTTGCTAAAATCTGGGAGAAACAAAAATACCCCTCCCCCGAGGGCGATCTTCTTCAGGAGGTAATTTCTGAATCAAAAGAGATTTCCCGAAAATGGCATCACTGGTTAATAGCCTCAGAATCCGATCCCGTAAAAAAACTTACTTCTCGCCTAAAAACCAAACTGCGCCAAAAACTACTTTAAATGGTTAAATCCGTTGATCTATCTGTTGCCATTCCCCTCTATAACGAGGAAGGGACTGTCCCCGAACTCTATCATCGCCTCACAACTGTTCTTAAATCTACCAAGCTTAACTTCGAGATCATCTGTGTTAACGACGGCAGTCTCGATAAGACCTTGGATTGCTTAACCGCTCTCCAAAAGAAAGATCCCCATCTAAAAATTCTTTCCCTTTCCCGAAATTTTGGTCACGAAGCCGCCGCCACCGCCGCCCTTGAACACACCTCGGGCCAAACCGTCATTCTTATGGACGGCGATCTTCAAGACCCCCCCGAACTTATTCCAGCCTTACTCGAAAAAATAAACCAGGGATATGATGTTGTCTTTGCCCGCCACACCAGTCGGCATGATCCGGTGTGGAAAAAGTTTGTGATTGGGGCTTTCTATCTAGTTATTGAAAAACTCTCACACTACAAACTTCCTACGAACGCCGGCATCTTCAGTGCTATGCGCCGTCCCGCCGTCCAAGTTCTCTGTGCCCTCTCCGAGCGTAACCGCTACCTCGCTGGCCTTCGAACCTGGATTGGCTTTCGCCAAATCGGCGTCGACTACATTAAGGAGAGGCGTTTTCAAGGCGCCCCAAAGCAGTCTTTTACCCGTCTTTTAAAAATGGGTCTCGATGCCGTCTTTTCCTTTTCCTACATTCCTCTTCGTTTAACCGCAATTCTCGGACTCTTAGTGTCCTTCGGCGCCTTCCTTGCCATTCTGCAGGTCCTCTACCAGAAATTCGTTACTAATACCGCCATTCTCGGTTGGACCTCTGAGCTAATTTCCATCCTTCTTATTGGTGGGGTCCAGTTAATAACCTTGGGGATAATCGGCGAATATCTTGGTAGAATCTATGATGAGGTAAAGAGGCGTCCCTATTACATTGTCAGTCAAAAGTATGGCTTCTAGTAGTATCTCCGCTATCGTTTTTGTCTTCTGGCCGGAAGACGAGGATCTTATTGAAAATTGTCTCAAAACCCTTTCGTGGACTAACGAAATCGTTGTTATCGATAACGGCGCTACCGATAAAACTCTAGAAATTGTTAAAAAATACACCTCTAAAATATTTAAGACCGACAGCCGGAGTTTTGCCGAGCGCCATAATCTTGGGGCATCTCACGCTACACATGACTGGCTCCTTTTTATCGATTCCGACGAACGAATTTCCAAAGCTTTAAGTGAAGAAATTAAAAAAGAGCTCGCCAACCCCGCCTATGTTGCTTATGAACTTAACCGCGTTAATTATCACTTGGGCAAAGTTGCTAGATTCGGCGACCGCTACC
>CAZKPQ010000090.1:0-2560 GCA_964554695.1 uncultured Gammaproteobacteria bacterium
GGTAGCCGGTTTAGGTTGGTTCTCTTGGATAGCGGATAACCCAATAATAAGTAGAAGTCACGCCACCGCGACGGAGCCAAGGAGGAGGAGCCGTCGTTCCTTCGGGGTGGGAGTTTTCTTTTTTTGCCGGCGTTCTTTCGATTTTGACAAGAGATGTTTTGGGGCAGAGGATAATTTAAAGTTTGGAAACCTGTAAGAAGTCAAGCTCAACGGGAGTTTCTCGGCCAAAGATGGAGACGAGGACCCGAACCTTACCCTTAGCGTCGTCAATGGATTCGACGGTGCCTAAAAAGTCAGCAAACGGTCCGTCGATAATTTTGACAGCTTCGCCAGGGGTGAAGGTAGCCTTGAACTTGGGAGCTGCCAACTGGCTGAACTTCATAATGGCCTCGACTTCTTTTTCTGATAAGGGGGTTGGGCGGTTGCCGATACCGACGAAGGCGGTGACACCGGGGGTAGTGCGAACGATCAGCCAGGAGTCGTCATTTAAGATCATGCGGACGAGGATGTAGCCCGGGAAGAGCTTCTCTTTAACATCTTCCTTTTTGCCTCTTTTGACGGTAACAGTGTCCCGGGTGGGGACAAGGATATCGAAGACCTGGTTAGCGATATTCATGGCTTCAGCGCGCTGACGGATGGCGGCAGCGACCTTGTTTTCGTGGCCTGAGTAGGTGTGGAGGACAAACCACTTAGCTTCCGGAGGAACATTCTCGAACTGAATAAAGGTTGGTGGTTCAGCCGCTGGTTCTTCAGTAGAAGGTGTTTCATTATCGGAAGAAATAGGTTCGGAGACTTCCGAGGACGCCTGGTCGGATTTGACAGGGTCGGTAACTGGGTCTTGGGCGGGAGAGGTTGCCTCTAGGTTTTCAGGCTCCTGGGCGGGCTTTTCTTCTATAGGAGAATCCTGGCTAACGGCTTCTTCGGCTTCATCGAGATAGTCTTTTGGATTAGGCATGGGGAGTTTTTATCGAGAGACTAAAAAAAGTTCCGTTAACTTGGTAAAGACATAGTCAAGGCCACCAAGATAGATGCCTACAGCGAGGCTGACACCAATAACGATAGCTGTCAGACGGAGGGCTTCAGTACGGGTAGGCCAAGTAACTTTGGTTAACTCGGTCTTAACTTCTTTAAGAAAGTTAAGAGGGTTTTTGCCAAAGTCGGGCTTTGTAAGGGTGAAGTTATCGCCAATTGCCATAAGATAATAGTACTACAGTTTCTGTGAGGGCATCAAAAAACAGTCTCGCCGGACTGTCAAGAGATATACTAACACGAATGAAAGGAAGTGTAAAGGGGCCCGATTTTAGATATGAACTGAAAGTAGGGGGCGGGGGAATAGTCATTGGAGTAGATGAAGTGGGGAGGGGGAGCTGGGTTGGGGCGGTAGTAGCAGCCGCAGTTAGTCTGAGCCCGGCTGAGGTGGATTGGGAGAAACTAGGGATTAATGATTCGAAGAAACTTTTACCAAAGCGGCGAGAGGAGCTGGCGAGGATAATAAAAAAGCATGGGGATTGGGGAGTTGGGGAAGCTGGGGTAGGAATTATAAACCGGTTAGGAATTGTTAAGGCGACAGAAAAGGCAATGCGAGCAGCGATTAGAGAACTAAAGAGAAAGACGGGGCAGGGTAAGGCGTTTGTATTGGTTGATGCATTCCATGTGAAGTATATCCCTGGGGTAGGGCTCAAAGGACAAAAAGCGATAATAAAAGGTGATCAGAAGTCAATTTCTATCGCAGCGGCGTCGATTATTGCCAAAGTCCACCGGGACAAGCTGCTATCGAAGCTTCACCAGAGGTACCCGAAGTATGGATGGAAGAAGAATAAAGGGTACGGAACTAAGGCGCACCAGAAAGCAATTCGGAAGTTTGGCCCGACAAGATTTCATCGGAAACTCTTTCTTCGACGGTTGCAATCAAAGGCAAATGTGTTCTAGACTAGACACATATGGCCTTTGGCAAGAAGCGGTATTTAGTCTCCTTTCTTGAGAAAGATAACCTAAAGCTTCTTGTGTACGAAGTAGCCTCGGGAGCGCCTTCCAGGCTTTTTGCAGGGCAGATTACTTTCTCCCAAGAGATTCTCCGGGATGCATTTATTGCCGATCCAACGAGATTTGCCAATCAAGTAAAGATTGCCTTTAACCAGAAACCCCAGTTTACGGAGGCGGAAGAGGTAGTGTTGTTTATTCCAGCTGATAAAACCTTCACGAAAGCAATTTCGAGCGAAGACAGCACCGAAAGTTTTATAAGGTCGTTGCCGTATTTTAAAGAAGAGCTGATTATCCAGGAGCCAGAAGAGAAAGGGGCGGACGGGAAACTGAGAACCTACGTAGCCTTTGAGAAGAAGCTAATTGAAGATTTTCAACGACCGTTTCAGGACGTGGGGAAGAAGGTCGTGGCCGTTCGAAGCAGTATTAATGAGATTGCCAGGGAAGTTAAAAGGGAGGGAGAATACTTTTTATTGGTACCGTTTGATAAAGATATCGCGGCAGTAGTCTTAGCTGATGGAGAGATTTTAGACGTAGCAGTTTTTCCAAAAGAGGTGTTTACGGGGAGGTTTGGAGAATT
>CAZKPQ010000091.1:0-2536 GCA_964554695.1 uncultured Gammaproteobacteria bacterium
CTTCGATTGTTTTTGCCCAGGTTACTTCTTCGGGGTGGCGAAAATCGCTGTACTTTCCCTCCTTGCGATAGGGCGTTACTTCATAAATTTCTTTAGTCTCCCCAGTTTCATCTTTTATCTTTATCCCGACCGTTCCATACTTATTGTCATAGAAGCTCTCCGGAAATACCTTTTGAATCTCTTCGGGAGTTGCATTCGTGGTAAAATCCCAATCGTGATGCAGCCTGCCCAAAAGAAAATCGCGGACTGATCCGCCTACAACATAGGCCTCATACCCGTGGTTATGAAGGATCTCGATAACTTCTTTGGGCCCATCTGGCAATTCAAATTTCACGCCAATTTATTCTAGCATGAACTGGAAATACCAAGCGGTTCTTAAAAGTCCCTCTCCGTCCCCAAGAGAGTTGGCTAAGCTTCTTCTTGCCAATCGCGGTCTGAGGAAAAAATCTGAGGTGGATGATTTCTTAAATCCCCCTTCTCCCAATCTAACTACCCCTTCCCAAGTCGGTCTCGATAAAAAAGCCCTTGGGAAAACTCTCGACCGTCTGAAAAAGGCTATCCAGACAAATGAACCGATCGTTGTCTACGGTGATTACGATGCTGACGGTATCTGTAGCACCGCCATTCTCTGGGAAACCATAAAAGACCTCGGGGGCAAAGTCACTTCCTTTATTCCCCTTCGGGAGAAGGAGGGCTATGGTCTCTCTGACGAGGGGATAGCTACTATCCTTGGTGAGTCCGAGTATGGTGTCACGAAAGGAAATGGCTTAATTATTGCTGTCGACAGCGGTATAGTCGCTTTCGACTCCGTCGACTACGCTAATTCCAGGGGCCTTGATGTTCTAATTATCGACCATCACGAAAAAGGCGCCACTCTTCCAAACGCCCACGCCATCCTTCACACCAAATCTCTCTGTGCCGCCGGTATCTCGTGGTTTTTAGCCAAGGAACTTCTCCCTGAAAGTTCCGAGGCCTTAAGTTCTCGTTTAGAACTAGCCGCGATTGCTACTATTACCGACCTCGTCCCCCTACTTGGCCCAAACCGAAGCATTGTAAAATCTGGTCTCCCTCTTTTAAACCAAACTAACCGCCTCGGCCTTCGAGCCCTCTACAGTTTAAGTGGCATCGAGAAAGTTGGCACTTATGAAGTCGGGTTTATGATTGGTCCCCGTTTAAACGCCTCCGGTCGGATCGAGAACGCCCGCACCGCCTTAAATCTTTTTACCGCTACCGATTTTGCCGAAGCCTTAAAACTGGCCGAGACCCTTAACTCTACTAACCGCGACCGCCAACAAATGACACAAGATCTAACTCGTCAGGCTCTCGAACACCACCGGGGTAATGGTGGTTCAAAAATTGGTGATCGAATTATTGTTCTTGAAAGTGAGACCTATCACCAGGGCGTTATCGGTCTTATCGCGGGCAAACTCGTCGAGGAATATTATCTACCTTCGATTGTTATCTCTAAAGGAGAAACACTCTCTAAAGCCTCCGCCCGTTCCATTTCCGGCTTTAACATTATTGAGGCTATTAGAGAAACTAGCGACCTTTTAGTAGGCTCCGGTGGCCACCCAATGGCTGCCGGCTTTACAATTGAAACCTCAAAAATATCTCTTTTTAAAGAGAAAATCTCAGCCATCGCCGCCCAAAAAATTACTCCTTCAATGCTAGACAGAACCCTTCGAATAGACTTTGTCCTACCTTTAGAACAAGTTACCCTTGATCTCTATTCGGAAATTAAAAAGTTCGAACCCTTTGGTCTTGGCAACTCCGAACCTACCTTTGCTACCGAAGTGGTCGTCGAATCAGCTCGAACAGTCGGGTCAGAGGGGAAGCACTTAAAGATGCTCGTTAGAAATGATAGCAAATCCCAAACCCAACTCGCCAACTTTGATTGCATTGCTTTCGGTAAAGGCGCTCTTTGTCCAAATCTCCCTCCGGGTCAAAAAATAGCTCTTGCCTATACTATTGACCTAAATACCTTCAACGGCACGACCTCCTTGCAATTAAAGGTAAGGGATATTAAAATCTAGACAGTCTATAAAGCGTTTGAGCGACTAACACTCGCAAAGCTTGCTGGAAGAAAAGTTCATCACTTATTAGAACCAGCCGGGTAAGCCCGAGATAGCAGTTTGAGATAAAAAAAGGTTGGCACCGCGAAATCTCGCCCTTGAACTAGGCGAGTTTTTTTATTGTCTAAAGTGATTAAATAAAAATATGGAACGAACTCTAATTAAAGATACTATTAACAAAATCGGCGAGACTGTCGTTCTTAAGGGCTGGGTTCAAACTCGCCGCGATCACGGTAAAATCGTTTTTCTAGATATTGTTGACCGCTCGGCTCTTATTCAGGCTGTTGGCGGGAGCCAGTTACTGGGCGAGGCTAAGGAGGGCTACTTTGTCGAACTCGAAGGCAAAGTTAAGTCCCGCCCGGAAAAATTAGTTAACCCCAAGATAGCTACCGGCACCGTCGAGCTGGAGGCAACAAAGTTAAAGGTAGCCGCCAAGTCCGAATCATACCCTTTCGATATGAGCC
>CAZKPQ010000092.1:0-2530 GCA_964554695.1 uncultured Gammaproteobacteria bacterium
AAGGTCTTCAAACTGATTTTCAAAAAGCTTTAACTGCTCACCAACAACAAACCCTGAATGATTTCCAATTTAATCTGTCTAAGAGTATCGAAGTGTATAAAAGTGCCATAAAAGACTTCCATGACACTGCTGTATCTCATCTGACCGAAGTAAAGGATTTCTATCGTCAAGACGAGCTATCTGCTAAAGAGTCGCTCGAGAAACTCACCACCGAAGGCCTCAAAGAGATACAAAATAGGCTAGAAGACTACGAAAGGCAGCAGAAAGTCCGAATTAATTCCCAGCTTAAATCCACTGCCGCCCATGCCCTGGAAAAACTTATCGGTCGAACCCTAGAACCAAAAATCCAAGAGGAAATAATCGAGGGTATTATGGAGGAAGAGAGCCCTGGATCAAACCTAGTTAACAAGTAACTAACCAAAGTCCAAAAACTATGGAGGACCTTCTTAAAAAACTCACCCAGAGAGTAGAAACAACCACCGAGCTCGCCAGCCTGGAAGCCGAGATCTCGCTCCTCTCGACCAACATTTTCAGGTCTCATACCGACTCCTTGGAATCACTATTTACAAAATCAATTAGCTCTCGCTATGCTTCTGAGTTGGTCGATGCTCTAAAATCCAAGACACTAGGGTTAACTCCCGAAGAAGTTGCCCGCAATCTAGCTTCTCTGTCTGGCTCCCTCAAAGACTACTTCAACGAGGTCAATGTTACTCTCGCCTTTGATCCTCCCCCGGCGTTAATTACCAAAATCACTGCCTGGCTTAGGAAAGCACATGGTACTAATCTCCTTACCCACCTCCAAACTGACTACCGCATTCTGGGTGGCATGGTAGTTGTCATCAACGGCAAGGTCATTGATCTTTCCCTTCGTAAAAAACTACACGATCAGTTTGGGTCATCCCTTGAAAAATTAACTGATAGTTTTTCATGAAATCCTTTAGCCATTATCAATCAGCTGTTGGTGAGATCGGCTACGTCGAGAAGGTTTCCCAATCTCTCCTTCATGTCAATGGCCTACCGGGAGTCAAGCCTGGTGAGATTGTTATCTTCGAAAATGGTGTCACGGGACAAACTCTTGGCATCGCCAAGGATCAAGCCGAAATTCTCGCGTTCTCCCGCTCGCTCCCCCGGGTTGGTTCCCAAGCTACCCGTACCAATGAATTCCTCGCTGTCGAGCTCAGTCCTCAGCTTGTTGGCCGGACTCTAAATGCCTTCGGCAAGCCAACCGACGGCAAGAGCGACCCAATCGAGGTTAAAGAGCGTCGCCCTTTAGAAATTCACCCGCCCGGTATAACTTCAAGGAGTAAAGTACAAAATTTTCTCGAAACCGGCATCGCTATTGTTGACCTTCTTGTCCCCCTTGGTAAAGGCCAGCGGGAACTAGTAATCGGCGACCGAAAAACAGGTAAAACGACTTTTCTTCGTGAGGCAGTTGTCACCTCGGCCAAAAGGGGTCTTCTTTGTATTTACGCCGCCATAGGTAAAAAAATCTCAGACATTAAAGATCTCGAGACTCATTTCCAAAATAACGACGTTCGCAATAATCTTATTCTCATCCACTCCGGCTCTCAAGAGCCAGCCAGCATTGTCCATCTAACTCCCTACACTGCCATGACCATTGCCGAGTATTTCCGGGATCTAGGCCGAGACGTCCTCCTGATTCTCGATGACCTGTCTACTCACGCTAAATTCTACCGGGAGACGTCTCTTCTTGCTCGCCGTTTCCCAGGTCGCGATTCCTACCCAGGCGATATCTTCTATATCCACTCTCGCCTTCTCGAACGAGCTGGAAACTTCAAAATCGCGGGCGGAAAAGACGCTTCGATCACCTGTCTGCCAGTCGTGGAAACAATTGAAGGCGACATGACTGGCTATATCCCAACTAATCTTATGTCGATGACCGACGGTCACATCTTCTTTGACTCCAATATCTTTGGTAAGGGCCGCCGCCCGGCCATTAACCACTCTCTCTCGGTCACCCGTGTCGGCCGTCAAACCCAAACCCAGGTCAAACACGATATCCACCGCGAGCTAACAACTTTCCTCTCTCTTTACGAGCGTTCAGAGAGCTTTGCCCACTTCAGTGCCGGCCTCTCCGAGTCAGTCAAGTTTACCCTCCGAACCGGCGAAAAAATCTATAGTTTCTTCGATCAGCAGGGGGAACAACTCATCCCCGAGATGGCTCAGGTGTTTCTTTTTGCCCTTCTCTGGCGGGGCTTTTGGCAGGACAAACCCGTCGAGGCGATGAAAAAAGATCTCGATAACGCTATCTCACTATATCAATCTAATTCAGAAGTCTCTGATTACATCACCAAGTCTGTTACGGAAGCCGAAAACTTTAATGCCCTCCTTAAGAAGGTTGACGACGAGCGCGATAAAATCAAAGGTCTCTTAAATTTGACCTAAAACTTTATGCTTAACAAAAAACAGATTGCCGAAGAACTAAGTCAGTTAGGCGCTTTTGAGACCGTTACCGAGACTTACACGGAAATTGCCGCCAATCGAATGCAGCGAGTTCGCGACAATGTTG
>CAZKPQ010000093.1:0-2469 GCA_964554695.1 uncultured Gammaproteobacteria bacterium
GTTTGCCCCCCTTGTGGTTTCTATGCCGGGAAGTTAGTTAAGGCGGCTAAGAAGCCCCGCCAAGCTAGTTCTAGCTAGTGAAGACCGCTCTTGACCCCCGCCACCAGAAGCGCCAGAAGGTAGTTCAAGAACTATTTGCCTTTGAGGAGCAGCGCGCCGTCAGTGTCACCGACGACAAGATTGCCGACCGCGACACCTGGGACGACGCCACTCGGAAAATCATTTCCCACCTCACCTTAATCGATAGCCTTATCGCAAAGGCCGCCCCCGAGTGGGAACTGTCAAAAATAAACCGCATCGACCTAGCTATCCTCAGATTAGCCACCTTCGAACTGGCTATCGATCCGGCTGAACCCGCCAAGGTAGTAATCGACGAGGCGGTTGAGCTTGCTAAAGAATTTGGTAGCGAAACTACTCCGGCATTTGTTAACGGCGCTCTAGGCAAGATTCTTTTTTCTCGCGACCGCCTTCTCGCCGTCATCGCCGCCAAAATTGGCGCCGAAAGCACTTCTCTTTCCGAAACCGACGATCTTATCTCTGACTTAAACGCTACCCCTCTTGAGGTCGATGATCTTTTAATCACCCTGGAACGGGATCTAGGTATTACTTTTCCCAATCACAACCAATTTAAATCCGTCGGCGACATCCTGACTCACATTGAAGACGCTACTGACTAACCTATGACCACCGAGCCCGGCTTGGCTTCCATCTTGGGAATCACCTTCAATAGTCCTGAGCTTCTAGAAACCGCCCTCACCCACCGCTCTTACTTAAATGAGAACCGCCAAGTTAAGCTTTCTAACGAGCGCCTAGAGTTTCTAGGTGACAGCGTTCTCTCCCTTATCGTCTCCACCAAGCTCTACCGCGACTTTGACTCTTACCCCGAGGGCAAATTAACTAGCCTTCGAAGTGCCCTGGTCCGGGCTAAAACCCTGGCAGCTGTCGCCCAGAAACTCGATCTCGGCCGCTTCCTTCTGGTTAGTCGGGGAGAGGAGGCCAGTGGTGGTCGGGAGAACAAATCCCTTCTAGCTGACACCCTTGAGGCTATTATAGGCGCCATCTACCTTGATCAGGGTCTTTCTGTCTGTGAGGCCTTCCTTACCCGAGTCCTTTTCCCCTTAATTCCCGAAATTGAGAAGAGTTCCGAGCTTATGGACTATAAAAGTACCCTCCAGGAGGAAATTCAAGAAAAATTCCGACTTTCTCCCCACTACTTAGTAATTGAGGAGTCTGGTCCCGATCACGCCAAGCTCTTCAAAGTCGGCGTTTTTATTAAAGAAAAGCAGTTGGCCGAGGGTCAAGGTAAAAGTAAGCAGGAGGCCGAGCAGGAAGCCGCTCGCCTTGCCCTTGAGAAAGCCCCAAACTTCAGCTAAAATTAGCTTGCGCTATGGCTGTTAAACTTCGTTTGGCTAGATTTGGCAAAACCGGGCAACCGGTTTATCGTCTTGTCGCAATCGATGAGCACCAAAAACGAAACGGCCGGGCCATTGAGATTCTTGGCCTTTACGATCCCCATAAAAAAGCGGACAAGCTTACTGCTACCAAAGCCCGGGTAGACTATTGGCTCAGTGTCGGCGCTAAGCCCTCAGCTACCGTTAAAAGCCTTTTGTCAAAACTTGTCTAAATTCCCCATGAAAGACTTTGTTTCTTACCTTGCTAAAGCACTCGTTGACAACCCTGACGCCGTTACCGTTTCTGAAGAAACTTCCACCGGTTTTTCGAATCTCACCTTGTCTGTCGGCAAAGACGATATGGGTAAAATAATTGGCCGCGAAGGCCGGACCATTAAGGCCATCCGTGACCTTGTTCGCATTCTGGCAATTAAAAGTAACCTTCGCTTTAACCTTACCCTTACTGAGTCTTAAAAATATCGTTCTGGGGGAGTTTCACTAGAATATCTTTTTCTTCCTCGGTGACCCCTTCTACCTTTTCCCAAACTATTTTTTCTTCCCGTTTTGGCTGATAGTAGATAAGTATCCCAATGTTCCAAGTCTGTTGGCCCTCTTTGGGGATACTCATCGCTAATTCTTCCACCCCGATAAGTTGACTTGCTTCCGAGAGTTTACCTAAATAAGTTAGGATGTTTTCTGTCGACCCGACAACTACCAAGTCCCCTTTGACCGCCTTAACACCACCTTTAAATTCTCTCTCTGCTTCTTCGGTCGCTTTTTGCTTACCTGCTTCGCTACTAATTCGCCCCGGAGTAAACGATAGCGATAAAATTACCACCCCGGATTCCGAAGCTAGGCTTGAGATCCCAGACACCACTCCCGACACTTTCTTCTCTTCCGGCAATGCTGCTAAAACTTTCTCTTTAAAGCCTAACAATTCGTCGCCGTCCGTTTCTTCCAGAACCGCCTCCGCCCTCGTTAGGGCCTTCACCTCCCCGTTAACTACCGCCTCCCGATCCCGCTTAGCACTAATCTCCGAAATTAGCCTGGGTCCAAAAATCCCTAAAGCCGCTATCTC
>CAZKPQ010000094.1:0-2453 GCA_964554695.1 uncultured Gammaproteobacteria bacterium
GAAAGCCCTTATTGATTCTGCTTCTGGCCGTTCTGCCGTACATCTTGCTCACTCTTGCTCCTGGATTTTCGGCCATTTCTAAAAAGAACGTTATCTTTGTCTGGCCAATCCCAACGGCTCTAATAAATCTCGACACTATTTTCCTTGTCAATCTGAAAACTAGCCTTCGCCACTGGTTTCCTTACCTGTGGGGTATTTTCCCTCTGATCGTCTTTGCTCTTACTTCCCTTAAGGGAGTTATCCTTCGGGACCGCCGGGTTCTTTTTCTTTTAGGACTTATCCTTGTCCCCTGGGTTGTTGAAGCCTTTATAGCTAAGATTTTCTTTCCCCGCTATCTTCTTTTTATTACCATCCCCTTCATTATTATCGGAGCATATGGCCTTGTCACTCTCTCTAAAGCTATAAAGTCTCCGCTTTTGTTACTTGGTCTTTCCCTGGCCTTTATTCTCCAGCCCGCTATCTCCACCTTCTCGCTGGCTTTAGAGAACACTCCTCGATTTCTTCCAGAAATTGAAAAATGGCAATATTACTACGGCTGGCCAAGTGGCTACTGCCTCCTTCTTCCTGTAAGGTACGTTGATACCACAAACGCTCGGGCTGCCATTCCCCCAGCCGGTGTTGGTGAAACATTTAAGCTATACTTCTATAACAGGCAGACGGTAATAAAGGGATCTTCAGACCTTGTTGTTCAAAACTATTACGACCCACCCAAAGAATTGTCCAAAATAAATTTGCAAAGTGGCCCTTGCCAGCAGCCACCAAGGCTCTATGAGAAACCAAATTAGTTTCCTTCGACATTTAGGAAGAAGCGAAAACATCCGTCAGTCGCTTCTTATGACTGGTGGTACTTTTACCAACTCTCTTCTTGGTCTTGCTTTCTATATCTTGGTTGCCCGAGTCCTTGGCCCGACAAACTTCGGTGAATTCTCCCTTCTTATTGGACTCGCCATCCTTACCTCTGAACTAACTGACTTTGGGCTAGCTAACGGACTAGTGAAATTCGGAGCCAAGCCGGAGTTCAATACCTACTTTACAATCATTTCTCTCCATCGCCTTATTCTCTTTCCGGTTCTTCTTGTTATCGCCTTTCTTGCTCAACTTGCTTTGGGTAAGGACTTTATTCTTGCCAGTTTAATTACCTTTTCCCTCCTTCTGGCAAGCCAAGTTACCTACACTTTTTTAAGTCAAAAGCATTATCTACCATTCACTTCTTTAAACATTCTTGGTAATTCTGTCCGCCTAGGGCTAACCGTCTTTGTCATTCTAGTGGGGATTGAGGCAGTTGCCAGCCTTTTAGTTGTTTATCTCTTAGGTAGCCTGTCAACTGTCCTCGTCGGCGTCGTCGTTTTAAAACTTCTTCTTCCAAGAGTTCATCTCTCCCTGCTTGGTATTAAATCCGAACTTCGCCGCTACTTCTCTTTTAGTGGCTGGCTTGGTGCTTCTTTGGGTCTGGCGGCCGTGGCTACGAAGATTGACCTTCCTGTTCTCTATGCCTTAGGCGGTAGCTTTGCTGCCGGGATTTATTCTTCTGCCCAAAAACTTACTGTTGTGTTTCCCGGTCTTTTAGCTGCTCTGGAAGGTGTCTATTCCCCAAAATTTTCTGATGGTGCAGAAACAAAGAAGAACTTTCGCGACTACTTTGCCTTTGCTACGGCCATTGCCGTTGGGTTAGTCATTTTTATACCCCTCTATCCACCTACCATTGTTCTTTTTTTTGGTTCTGGCTACGCCCCCTCTGGACCAATCTTTAGTTTATTAGCTGTGGGAATGGCCTTCTTTTTCCTCGCCGGCCCCTTTGCCTCTCTTATTGTCTACCGCTTCACTAAGCCCCAGATCCAGCTTCTAATGACAGCGGTCTATTTAATTCTTGCCCTTACCTTCTACTACTTTCTTGTTCCACCGTTTGGTGCCTATGGCGCAGCGATCACTTTTGTCGCCGTCAATTTCATAAACTTAATTATCTATATTGTCGTTGCCCTCTTTCTTAAAAGGTCTTCCAAATCATGTTAAGTTTTACAACTCATACTCTTGTTAAAAACGAAGACAAATTTATCTGGTTTGCCTTAAAGCCCTGGCTAAAATTCGCTAAGTCGCTTCTGGTCTTTGACGATCACTCAACTGATGAAACTCTGCCAATTATTAACCTTCTTAACTCTCCCAAAATTTCTGTTACCCCTTTCATTTCCAAAACTCCTGAAGATATTACTAAAGCCAGAAACCAAATGCTTTCCGCCACCACAACTGAATGGTTTATTCTCCTTGACGGCGACGAAGTCTGGTCAGAAAAAACCATCACCGAATTTCTAAACTTCCTTGACACTTTATCAAACGATATTTATGCTGTCGGCCTTCGCACCCGAAATGCTATCGGTGACCTCTATCACTATCTTCCCGAATCTTCCGGTAGCTATCGAATACTTGGGATAACCGGTCACTTAAATATCCGCGCATAC
>CAZKPQ010000095.1:0-2290 GCA_964554695.1 uncultured Gammaproteobacteria bacterium
ATACCTTTGCACTCGACGGATATGACCATGCGTAACCTGGTCTTTGGCGTCGATCTCGTGTTTAAGGTGGGTGATATCAGATGCTTTAGTAGTCACTAATTTACTCCTTCTTAGTTACTTTCTTAGTGGCTTTGGTATTTTTCTTAGTTTTAGAAGGGGTAGCTTTAGGAGACTTTTTGACCTCGGGTTTGGTTTCCATCTCAGTAACCTCTGATTCTGGTGGAGTTACCGCCGGAACAGTTTCTGAGACAGACGAGGATGCTTCGGTCCGGTTTACAAGTTCGAGATAGACCATTTCGGCTGAGTCGGAGAACCGCTTACCAAGTTTTATAATGCGGGTGTAGCCGGAAGGGCGATCCTTAAATGTGGGAGCAATCTGGGTGAAAAGTTTGTCGGTCAGGTGAGTACCACCAAGAAGTTTGATAACCTCTCTTCTGGCAGTTAGATCGCCTCTTTTACCAAAGCTAATTAGTTTGTCGATTAGACCAACCACTGACTTAGCTTTAGGCAGAGTCGTTTGAATCCGGCCATGATCTAAAACTTCAGAGGCAAGGCTTCGGTAAAGAGCCTTCGCTTGATTGGTGGGCCGGTGTAACTGGTTACCAAAGTACCGGTGACGCATTAGACTGAAAGGGCAACGCCTTTCTCGCGAAGCTTCTCTTCGACGATGGAGAGCGATTTGCCGCCCAAGTTTTTAATCTTCATTAGCTCTTTTCTAGGTGTCCCCAGAAGTTGGCCAACGGTTTCGATGCCACCATTTTTAAGAGCATTCTCCAACCTGGTTGGGAGGTCAAGCTCCTCAATGAGCATCTTTAAAACGTCGTCCGAAACACTTGGAGTAACGGCGACATTTACTTCCCCGCTATCGGCTCGAGGCTCGTAGATCTGAAGGAAATACGAGACCAGGAGTTTAGCTGACTCCCGGAGTGCCTCTAGGGACGAGATCGTCCCGTTAGTCCAGATCTCAAGAACTAAACGATCGAGGTCAGTTTGGCGACCTACCCGAGTGGCCTCAGTGTTGTAGTTAACCCTGACAACCGGAGAGTAGGTGGCATCAAGAGGAATGACGCCGATGGTCCCAGTTTTCCGGTCAGAGGCCTCAGAATAGCCGAAACCTTTCTCAACGGTAATCTCGGCCGAAATTTTATTTCGCTTATCCGAGAGAGTTCCCAGATAGAGATCCGAGTTAACAATCTCAACCGAGGAAGGGGCCTTGATATTAGCCGCCGTTACCTCGCCTGGACCGGAAGCCTCCAAATGAAGGACAGCCGTGTCACCGTCAGCCAAGCGAACACGAAGCTTTTTAAGGTTGAGAATAAACTCAACAATATCCTCCTGAAGTCCTTCAAGGGTTTGAAACTCGTGCTTGACGCCTTCGATAGTAACGCTCGTTACGGCAGCGCCAGGCAACGATGAAAGGAGAACCCGTCTTAGGGCATTACCCAAAGTATGGGCGTAGCCTCTTTCTAGGGGCTCAACGACAAAGCGACCAAAGTTCGGAGTTTGCTCCTCCGTTTTGATTTTGAAATTTGGATCCATCATAAATAATTTTTAGTAATAGGTGTTTTGGAAAAAGAACGAGCGGCTTTTTCCGAAAAACTCATTACTGCCTCGAATAAAACTCAATAATTAACTGTTCATTGACCTCAGTTGGGATTTCCTCTCTTAAAGGAACCTTGGCAAACTTACCGGCAGCGGCTTTCCGATCAAGAAAAGAGACGATTTTCTCTTCCTTTTCGTCGAGAGCTTTTTTAATAACTGGGATATTAATAGCCTTCGCGCCTAGGGCAATAACATCATCGACGCGAAGCCGGAAGGAGGGAATATTGACGACCTTGCCGTTAACCAAAATGTGGCCATGAGAAACAAGCTGGCGGGCCATAGCTCGCGAAGGAGCAAAGCCTAAGCGGTAGACAACGTTATCGAGACGACGTTCAAGAAGCTGAAGAAGAGCTTCGCCGGTTTTACCTTTAACCTTAAGAGCCTCGTCAAAATAGCGGCGGAACTGCCCCTCTAAAAGACCGTAAATGCGCTTGGCCTTTTGCTTTTCGCGGAGCTGACGGCCAAATTCCGAAGTTTTACCTTTACCCTTAGGACCGTGCATCCCGGGAGGGACATTGAGTCGTCTAGCGAGAGAGGCACTAGTCTTCTCAAGGACATTGTGACCTTCACGTCTAGCAAGCCTATGTTTAGGACCAGTATATTTAGCCATAGTTAGACGCGACGTTTCTTTTTGGCGCGAGGCCCATTATGGGGAATGGGCGTGACGTCAGCAATTAAAGTAATGTTA
>CAZKPQ010000096.1:0-2270 GCA_964554695.1 uncultured Gammaproteobacteria bacterium
CATGGAAAACATTCTTGGCTTAACTGTCCCACCAAAAAAAGTCACCACTATTTTTAGCTCCCTTGGTTTCAAGGTTAATCAGTCTAACGGCACTTACCAAGTAACTGTCCCGACTTTCCGCCACGACATAAAGATCGAAGAAGATTTGGTCGAGGAGGTGGGTAGGGTAATAGGCTACGACAACTTCCCCAAACTTCTGCCATCCGCCGCTATTCCGACCACTCCCGTCTCTTACGCCCACGATTACCAAACCAAACTGGAGGTAAAAAAACTTCTTCGTGGTTTTGGCTTAACCGAAGTTTATACTTACTCTCTTATCTCCGAATCCCAATTAACCGCCCTCGACCAGGACCCCGAAAAAGCCATTCGGATTGATAATCCAATCTCAAGAGAGTTTGAATATCTTCGCCCCTATTTAATCGGAAATCTTCTCGAAGCCGTAAAGTTAAATCTCCCCAATTTCCCCAGTGTTCGTCTGTTCGAACTTGGCAAAGTCTATAAAGGTCCCACTATCGACAAGGCCCAAGAAAGCTATCATCTGACAGCTGTTGAGACCGGCGCTCGTTTCTTTGAGGCTAAGGGCGAGCTTGAGGCGCTCTTTTCCACTCTTGGTGTCAAATTTGAGATCATTCCGCCTACTAAGGATTATCCGGCCAATTGGATGCATCCCAGTCGAAACGCCGTTCTAATTTCTGGTGGGCAGTATTTAGGTTTCGTTGGCGAATTAAATCCAGGCCTTATTGATAAGTTTGCAATCAAATCTCGTGTCACCGCTTGGTCCATTAAATATGATCTTTTCGAAAAACTAATTTCTAAAGACCGGGTTTATCAATCGCCACCTAAATATCCGGCAATAGTGGAGGACATATCCCTCGTTCTTCCGTCATCAGTTTCTTATGCCGATATCTACAAGGTCGTTAAATCCGCTTCGCCTCTTGTTCACGAAGTTACCCCCATTGATACTCTCGAAGGATCCTACACCGTCCGGATGACCTTCTTAGATAAAACTAAAAACCTCACCGATACTGAAGTTGCCAAAGTCCGAACGAAGATTCTAACTACCTTAAAGACTGCCCTTAAAGTGAAAGTTAAGGAGTAGCCCGGTGGAAACTGACCCCTTCTTTCGTCCCCAACCCGACCGCTTAGCTGGTTGTCTCGATTTCATTTCTGGCCTTCTTTTTCGTCGGGAAGTTATCGCTTCTTTGGTCTGCGGGACTATCGGGGGAGCTATTAATTTATACTTTATAAACAACCCTGATACTTTTTGGTGGTTTGTTGGTAGCGGTGCCGCCTTTGGATTTACCGCTTCCAGCTTAACTCGCTTCGGTCCTGCCTAACTCTTAACTCCAAACAAACTGGACTACTCCCGAACTTGTGGCTGGGGGAGAGTAGTCCCAAGGTACGTTTACCCCAATGTTGTACCGGGCTTCACCGGAGTTTCCGCCCGAGTCAATCGCCCTAAACTTAAGTTCGTGTTTGCCAGTACTTAAATTAATGTCTTCGTCAATTGAGTCACTAGATTTATTAATCTTTTCAACTCCGTCTATTTCCAAGGTAAATTTCACAATATCCCGAGCCGCCACCGCTTTAGCTTTAATCTTGACCGTGTTGCTATTTATTTGTTGATGGTCATCCGGGTCGTCAATAATAATCTTGACGCTATTAGCGCTCGCGTCAGATTTCTCAGTCGGCGGCCGGTACTTAGCATCATCTTTTTTATTCTCCTCCAGCCACTTATTTATTGCCTCTTGCCACCGGTTTTTCCCATCCGTTGATACCGGGTCTTCTTCGGTAATTACAATGAATTCTTTTTCGTCATACTCTCCGGCTTTAATCTCAATGTCATTAGCAAGTTTCCCATTAGCTTTTGAAATCTTCAACTTCTTATAAATTGGTGCCGGTCCGGTCGGTTCGGTTCCTTTAATAAAGTATTCGGTCCGCGTTGAGTTCCCCCCTGCCGGCAGCCCGCCGCCTAAACTATCCACTACCACTGTTTCCACCTTTCCCGGCTTTTTAAACTCTTCGTTTGGTAATTCCGTTAAGGCTTTTCTCATAATTTTGTTCCAAATTGGCGCTGCCCCGGTTACCCCGGACGAAATCGCCGGATCCATTACTTTATTATCGTTATTCCCAACCCACACCCCAACAACTCTTGACGGGGTATAGCCAATCGTCCAGTTGTCTCTTTTCTTGTCCGTCGTACCGGTCTTAACTGCCACCGTCTTTCCAGTTACTTGAAGAAGATTAACCTCTCCAAAAACATCCTTTCT
>CAZKPQ010000097.1:0-2240 GCA_964554695.1 uncultured Gammaproteobacteria bacterium
CCAACTTGGGGTAATGGTTGATAATGACTGGAAAACACTTTGTAGGTCCCTAACGGACCAAGTGGCAAGAGAAGGCAGAACAGATGGGAGTTGGTTAGTATGCGCTGATGCGGGCCAGCTGCCATTTGTCTCTGGGTCGGCAACACGGATTGTCTGTTCTCATGCATTGGAGCACATGAGTCCTGAGGTGGCCCGGGCGGCGGTTTTAGAAATGTATCGGGTTCTAGCTGACGGGGGGACGGCTCAGTTTGCTGTTCCTCATCCAAGGTACGAGGGAGTGATGGGAGGGCTAGTAACTGACTATTTTTCTGACAAAATGCACCGCCAGGTTTTTAGTCCGGATGAGCTAAGAGCCCTCGTTACGTGGGCGGGGTTTAGGCTAGGCGAAGAGCGGGTGGAAGACGGCGTCAGAGCGGCCGAGATCGTTAGACTTGGGGTTTTCCACCGGTTATGGCCGACTAGGGTTCCTTTTTACGACCAAGTCGGATTTCGGGATGAGACTTTGACAGTAGGGCAAAGGTGCGTAAGAAAAATAGTGCGGGTTGGACTTGACACAATCGGGGCGGTTTGGCCCGCAAGAAAAGCACTAGACATGATTTTCCCCTTTCAAACAAGGATAGAGGCGCGAAAAACGACTAGAGAGTCAGAAATGGCAGAACGGAGCTCAGAACCAGTCCAATCATCGCAATGGCGACGACGATTTTTAAGAGCCTCTCGTTTTTTCTAAGACCTTCCATATGATTACTTAGTTTTGACTAGAACTTTTTTACCGATTCTTAGGATCTGGTTTGGGTTGAGGGTTGAGTCCTCCCGAGTGGTGTGACCATCAACTTCGATACTGCCTTGATTAAGAAGTCGTTTAGCCTCTGAGCGACTACCCACCAGGTTATTAGCTACCAAAAAATCGATTAAGCTTTGATCCGGAAGAAGAACGACTTCTTGAAGGGGAAGAGTTCGAAGGCTAGCCTCACCAGATTGAAAGGCATCTTCGAAGTATTTCTGGGCCTTATCAGCGGCTTCGGGTGAGTGGAGTTCCGAGACTAATTGGTGGGCAAGAGTTTTTTTCCATTTCATCGGGTTTTCTCCCGAACTTAGGGCGTTTTTAATTTCGTCGATTTTAGAAAGTGGAAGGTTGGTAGCCAGTGTAAAATAGCGGACAATAAGATCGTCTTTAATGGACATGGCCCGGCCAAAGATGGTATTGGGGTCGTCACTAATCCAGATAGCGTTTCCCCAGGTTTTACTCATTTTCCGGCCATCAGTGCCCTCAAGGAAGGTGTTGGCGAGAACAAAGGACTCTTTTTTGCGAAGATCGCGCTGCAAAGTTCGGCCAGCTTGCATATTGAAGGTTTGGTCGGTACCGCCTACTTGAAGGTCAGTATCCATATAGTAGCTGTCAAAGCCTTGCATAACGGGGTAAAGCATTTCGTCGAGGCGGACCCGACCACCAGCGTCCATCCGCTTTCTTATTAGCTCCCGGCTGACAAAATCACCGACCGAGAAATGCTGACAGAGCTCAACAATTTCTTTGAAGGTTAGCTTCCCCAGCCAATCGCTATTGTGAACGACCTTAACTTTAGAGAAGTCAAGAAACTTTTCGGCTTGGGATTTATAGGTTTGGAAATTTTCCTCGATTTCCTTGGATGATAAAATCGGGCGCTCGGAATCTTTATCGGAAGAATCGCCAATAAGAGCGGTAAAATCGCCAATTAAGAAGGTTACATGGTGGCCAAGTTCGACAAGGGCTTGAAGCTTTCGAAGAGGAACAGCGTTACCTAAATGAATCCGGGTAGCGGTTGGGTCAATACCGTTATAAACGTTTAGCTTTTTACCGGAACGAAGAACTTGCTCTAATTCTTCTAGACTTGGAATAACATTCTCGACTCCCCGAGTGAGAAGGTCAGTAATTTTATCCATGGGAATATTTTAGCTCGTTTTGTTTGCACAGGGAAGCCTGGTTTGCTACACTTTCCCTTGTGCTAAGACTGGCAAGGTGGCGGCGGATGTGGAACACGCCCGAGGGGCGAATGAAGCTTCTATCTTATGGGGCGGCGGGACTGTTTGCTTCGATTATTGGCCTGTTTCTTCTAACGACAATTGTGTTTGCGGTTTTTTCAGTAGGGCTACCGGATCCCAATAAAGTCGTACGACGAGAAGGATTTTCAACGATTATTTATGACCGAGAGGGCAAGACTCTGTACGACGTTTATAACGGTCAGCACCGAATTCCTCTGGAACTA
>CAZKPQ010000098.1:0-2176 GCA_964554695.1 uncultured Gammaproteobacteria bacterium
AACTGCCAGAATCGATTTAAAACAACTAAATTAATCGCTACAAAGTAAGAAGTAAGGTAGATGGCTATAAACCACCAGTTTCTTAAAAAATCTCCTATCTTCCTCTTCATTGTCTAAACTTATCAAAATTGCCCTAGTTAAGCTAGAATTAGATTGATGCTCTCAGTTATTATCCCCACATATAACGAGTCAAAGGATATCCTTGCCTGTCTTCTCTCTCTCCAAAAACAAACCTACCCTGATTTCGAAATCATCGTTGTCGACGACGGCAGTTCCGATGACACCATAGAAAAGATCCGCTCGTTTAAATCGTCTCGTCCCTTAACCCTCTTAACCCAAAGCCATCTCGGTCCAGGCGCTGCCCGAAACCTCGGTGCCCAAAAGGCTAGGGGAGAGGTCCTTGTATTTGTTGACGCCGATATGACTTTTGATACTGACTTTCTTAGCGCCTTAGTTACTCCAATCTTAGCCAAAAAGACAATTGGTACCTTTTCCAAAGACGAGTTTCTCGAGAACACTGACTCTCCCATCGCTCGGTGTTGGAACCGGAATCTCGGTCGGAAAGTCGATCAAATGATTCCCTCTAACTATCCTGACACCGCTCCTGTCTTTCGGGCAATAATAACCGATAAATTTCACCAAGCCGGTGGCTTTGATACCAAAGTTGGCTACACCGACGATTGGTCCATCTCAAAAAAACTTGGTGTTTCCTCAACTACTGCCCCCAGCGCAAAGTTTTATCACAAAAACCCGAGTACTTTGGCCGAGGTCTGGCGCCAAGCCCGCTGGTTTGGTAAGAACGAGTTTTTGACAGGAAATTTAATTCGCCGAGCTTACAACCTTTTCCGCTACTTTCCTCTTCTTTCGCCCATAAAGGGTCTTGTGGGCACGATATTCTATCGCGAACCCCAGTTTCTCCCATTCAAATTAGTTTTTGACAGCGCCGTTTTTGCAAGTGTTCTATTATCGTTTTTACGGGAGCAAAAAAATAAATGATCAAAGCTTCTCGACTTGAGTTCCTCTTTGTATTAACCATCCTTCTTTTAGGTTTTGGAATGAGGCTTGTTAACCTTAATCAGTCTCTCTGGCTCGACGAAGCCATTCAGCTTGTCGTTGCCAAGACTCATTCCTACCCCGAACTAATAACTAAGTTTGCCGTTTCTGACTTCCATCCCCCTCTTTACACTTTTCTTCAAAAGTTCTGGGGAGACGCTATTGGCTACGGCGAGTCAGTCAGTCGCCTGCCTTCTGTTTTCTTTGGCACTTTAACTATTCTCTTTGTCTATCTCGTTGGCAAAAAAATTGGCGGAAAGGGTGTTGGTCTTCTTGCTGCTATTTTCCTAGCCGTCAACCCCCTCGCCGTCTATTATTCTCAGGAAGCACGAATGTATTCCCTGGCAGCTTTTAGCGTCACTGGCGCCGCCTACTTCTTCTTAAATCGTCAGTACTTAGGCTTCGTAGTTTTCTACCTCCTTGCCATCTATTCAGATTACATGCCTCTTCTTCTCTTACCGGTATTCTTGTTTATGGCGCCTAATAGGCGACAATTTTTCCTTAAGGCTCTTATTCCGATTGGCCTTCTTTATCTTCCTGTCTTTCCTCTCCTTTTCCAACAGTTAGGTTCTGGCGTCACTCTTTCCCAAAGTAGCTCTCCCTGGCGGGGAATTATCGGCGGTTTTGATCTAAAGAGCCTGCCCCTTACCCTTCTTAAATTCACCATCGGCAGGATAAGTCTCGCCAATAAGCTTATCTATCTTCTTCTCGCCCTACCCTTGCTTTCAATAATCGGCATTTTTATTCTCCGGGCAAAAAATAACTTTCTTCGCCTCTGGCTTATCTTTCCCTTAGTTCTCGGATTTGTTTTATCCTTTGTTCTTCCGATCTATTCCTACTTCCGTTTCCTTTTTGTCCTGCCGGCGTTTATTCTTCTTTTAGCTCTCGGTACTAATGGCAAAAAGCTCTCTGCCTTTGTTGTCGTGGCCATCTTTTTGACTGGTCTTCTCGTTTTCAATCTCACCCCGGCGTTCCACCGCGAAAACTGGCGGGATTTAGTGGCCTTTGTTTCCTCTGACCCCGGCCCGATTCTTATTCCCAGTCTGGCCCAGTCAGCTCCCGTTACCTATTACGCTCCCCATCAGCCTATCTTTGATTCAAAAGTCGACTTCGACTATAACCC
>CAZKPQ010000099.1:0-1921 GCA_964554695.1 uncultured Gammaproteobacteria bacterium
ATCACTGACGCCTGGACACCTGTCTGGGGTGGCGGCCAGACTCATATCTGGGAAGTAACTTTGCGACTCGTTCGTGACTACCATCACCAGGTTGATGTTGTTGTTCCTAATATTAAGGATCAATCTCGACTTCTTCCCCAAGTCGAAAGTTTCGAAAACGGCCACCTTCGCGTAATCCGCCTTGGCCCTCCCTTCACTTTTCCAAATCTCCTCGGCCGGCTTAAGTTTATGTTTGCCACTGCTATCTTTTATCTAACCAACCGTTACGATCTCGTAAGTAGCCATAGTTTCTCGACCACCGTCTTTCTCCCGTTAGCTAAATTCTTCCGTCATGGAAAAATCTCATTTACCCTCCATGGCGCAGGCGTTAAAGGTCTTGGCGCTGGAATTATTAATCTTCTTCCAGTCTTTATTTTGTCAGACACCGTTCTTTATCTTTATCCCTACGACCTCTTCTTCACTGTAAGTGCCACTTCTCTTAAAAAAACTCCCCGGGCCAAAAAGATTATTGTCACTGGTAATGGTGTTAATCTCGAAGAATTTTCCGCTCGCCGTCCTTCAAAAAATAAACGAATCTTTCGCCTTCTCTGGGTCGGTCGCTTCGATCCTATAAAGGGCGTCAATTACTTAATAGATGCCTTTAATATCGTTCACCAAAAAAACGCTCACACTCAACTTGTCTTAGTTGGCGATGGCCCGGAAAAGAATTCTCTAATAAACCAAGTGAAAAAACTAAATCTCACAGGTGTCGTTGTTTTTAAGGGTTACCTAAAAGGTAAAGCCAAGGCCAATGCCTTTAGCTCATCAGACATTTACGTCCAACCGTCTCTCTCCGAGGGTTTCCCTGTTAGCCCCCTTGAGGCATTTGCCTCAAAGCTGCCAGTTATATTAAGTCGAGTCGGGGAGTCTGAGAATCTAGTGAATCGTTCGGGGGCCGGTCTTCTCGTCAATCCTGCCGATTCTTCAGACCTTGCTTCTAAAATACTTTTGCTTCTCAATGACCCAAAACTAGAAGACTATGGAACCCGAGGCTTAGCTTTTGTTAAGAAGAACTATACTTGGGACAAGGTCGCTTCTAAGATTAACGCTGCCGTTGAGAGTTGGTCCCCCTAATTAGTCCAATAATAGTTGGAAATATTCCAAGTAAGACCGGCATAAAATAGACTCCCCAATAGTCGTGTGACGCCGTTAAGCCTCCCTTTAAGGCCACAAAGATAGTTACCAAAACCATTGGCATAAAGAAACTGCCAATCTTTAAAGCTAGGATTCGCTCTCTAGCTCTGGCAATAAGAATTCCTGTCAATGCTATTCCGAGGGCAAGAAAGATCAAAAGTTCTCTGTAGATTCCTAATCGGTAGTTCCAGGAGGAATAAGCGATTGGGTAAACTAACCCCCCGAGGCTTCCTACCCCCACTGAGCGAAATAGTCTTGTTCCTAACTCAAACGCAATTTTGGCATGAAACCAAAAATATAATCCTAGTGCCAAAGCCAAAAAAGTTCCCAAGATCAAAAAACTCCGTCTGTCTTTTTCAAAGGCGGTGACTATTATTAGAACTAATACCGGTGCAATGAATAATTCCCGGGATAGGATACTCGCCAAAAAAAACGTCCCTGCCCCAACAGGTTTTCTCCAAACATAGAAACCCAAACCAATTATAAAAAACCAGCTCGCCCACCACTCTGGCTGGAGAATTGCTAAACTGTTAAACGGGGTTAAAAAGTAGGGGAGAACCAAGGCTGGCCCAAGAATTGCTAATCGGTCGGCGATAAAACGTCGGTTTAAAATAAATAAACTGCCAAGTGCCGTTACTCCCACTGCCAGTCCCAACCAGTAGATGGTTATTGCCCCACCCGGTAGCCCTTTCCAAAGGTAAAACAAAAATGGCTGCCGCCAGCTATTAAGGTCGACTATCTCCGGCCA
>CAZKPQ010000100.1:0-1730 GCA_964554695.1 uncultured Gammaproteobacteria bacterium
CCTATCACATCTACAAGCTTCAAAAGTGGATCCACGACATTGGCTTTAACGCTCGCTTAAAAGCTCCTTGGGGGGTTGTAACTCAGGTAGTCGCCGTCGGCCTGGTCCTTTACTTTACTTTTCTGACTCTTCCTAAGATCTAGTTCCCCTTCGCTCTTTCCACATACTCTCCGGTGTCTGTATTTACCACTACCTCTTCCCCAATATTTACAAACAGCGGTACTTTTATTTTTGCCCCCGTGTCAATAACCGCCTCTTTAAACAAATTGGTCACACTATTTCCTCTATATCCCGGCTCCGTCTCGGTAATCTTGAATTTCATTTTCAAAGGCAGGGCAATTGATATCGGATCGTCTCCGTAAAACCTTAGATCCACCTCTGTCCCCTCCTTTAAGAACTTTCCTTGTTCGCCTACCAGCTCTCTATCTACCTCAAACTGTTCGTAGGAAGTCGGATCCATAAATACCAGCGCTTCCCCACTTTCATAAAGATACTGCCCTCGCCGCTTCTCGAGAGTTACATCCTGTACCCGAGCCCCATTTATGAAGCTTTTATCGACAATAGTGCCAGTTCTGAGGTTCCGTGCTTTAACTTTAATATTTGCCGTCCCCCGACCCATTTTAGTGTGTTCGTACTTCAAAACCACCCACGGCTGGGCGTTCTCTTCAAAAACTGTTCCGGCTCGAAGTTGGGTTACTTCAATCATCCTAGTACTCGGGCAATTATATCGTGATACAATTTGTGCGTAAATAGCCGGGGTGGCGGAATGGCATACGCGTTAGTCTCAAAAACTAATGAGCCAAAAGCTCGTGAGGGTTCGACCCCCTCCCTCGGCACCTCACTTACTTTTCTCTTTTTTCCGATGCAAAAGTAGTTTGTGGTTAATGTAAATCGACAGCCCCACTGAAACGCCCGTCACTGCGTAAAACAACAGTACTCCAGCAAGAAAGTTATCAAATCTTGAGAGCGTAAAGTAGGTAATGTAGGCGCTCGGAATCCCTCCTAGAACGTTAATAAGTGTAAATGTTCGCCAGCTCATCTTTGTTAGTCCAGCGGCGTAAGACACATAGTCAAAATATCCCCCTTGTAAGACCTTAAGAATTACAAAGGTTGTTGTTCCGGCATCCTCAGAAATATGGTCAATCTTCTCTAGTGCTTTCTCTCCAATTAGTCGCTTAACCACCTTTCGCCCAAATCTCTTGGCTAGATAGAAATTCACGAAGTACGCCGGAGTTACTACCAAGTAAGCTAAAAGCATTCCCTTGGCTGGCCCGAGAATTGCCATCATCGGAAGCCAAATAAACGCTCCCCCAATCGGCGCTATCACAATTGTCGTGAACTGAATGAGAATATAGGCAATAAGAAACCAGCTACCAAACGATAGTAGAAAGTTTGCTATTCGCTCCGTGTCTGAAAGAACCACTACTTGAAGTATCGCTGAAACAAAAATCGTTAATACTACCGGAGCCGCCGCTAAAAAAAGCGTCTTATTATCTTTCATTTCCTGATTTTATCCTAAAAACTCCCGGCTACTTCTCTGCCCCCTCTTCTGCCTCTCGTTTGGCCATTAACCTAAACTGCATTTGGGGACCATTGAACATAAAGTCGTATTCCGCGAGTGCCCCATTTCGATGTTTATCAATAGACAGCTTTGTGGGAATTTTTGGTGTCGGCGCCATATCTTTTGTTTCTTCAGGCCGATACAAAAACAGCACCACATCGGCATGCTC
>CAZKPQ010000101.1:0-1724 GCA_964554695.1 uncultured Gammaproteobacteria bacterium
TTAAAAATAAGCTCCGGTCGAAGCATCTTTGGACAGCGAGTTCTCGATCTTATTAAGACAGAAAACGCTTCCGAGTATGTCGAGTTCTTAGGCTTTCTTTCCGACGAGGAGCTAAGCGTAACTTACCGGAAGGCGACCTGTTACGTTCTCCCGTCACTCGTTGAGGGATTTGGTCTTACCGGCCTCGACGCCATGAACCACGATTTGCCGGTAGTTTGTTCCGATATTCCCGTTCTTAGAGAAATTTACGGACCAGCCGCCGAGTACTTTAATCCCTACGATGCTTCAGACATTTCCCACCGAGTCGTTAAATTACTTGGTGACTATAATCGCCAGCAGGAACTAGTAAGGCTTGGCCGAAGGCAGGTTTCCCGTTACAAATGGGAGGACTTAGCTAAGCTTACAAGAAAAGCTTATGAAAGTTGCCATAGTTTATGACCGGGCCAATAAATGGGGTGGAGCCGAGACAGTTCTCCTAGCTCTTCAAGAAATTTTCCCTGACGCCCCTCTCTATACATCGGTTTTTGATCCTTCAGGAGCTCCGTGGGGGAATAAATTCATTCAACTGAACACTTCATTTATTCAGAGACTTCCTTTACCTAAAGATCGCCACGAATATTATCCAATTCTGATGGGACCGGCCTTTGAATCAATGAGTTTCGATAATTATGATGTTGTCATATCGGTTACTCACGAATTTGCCAAGGCTATCATTACTAAACCTGCCACTCTCCACATTTGCTACTGTCTTAATCCTACAGGCTACCTCTGGGAAAACCGGGCAGATTATCTAAGTTCCAAAAGCGATCTTTTTCAGTTTCTCGCTGATCCTATACTTCGCTACCTTCAGTGGTATGACCAGATCGTCGCCTATCGCCCAGACACTTACATTGCTATTTCCCAAGTAGTCAAAGACCGCATAAAAAAATATTATCACCAGGACTCCCTAGTCATTTACCCACCTGTTACGGTCAATCATCCGAAATTTACTACTAAGCCTCAGGGTGACTACTACTTAATTGTCTCTCGTCTCGTTCCCAACAAAAGGCTAGATATCGCTGTTACTGCCTTTAACAAGCTAAAGTTGCCTCTAAAAATAATTGGCACTGGCGTTGAAGAAAGTCGTCTAAAGAAACTCGCTTCTCCAAATATCGAGTTTTTAGGCTTTGTTTCAGATATCGACCTTGCTAGTTACTACCACAATTGCCGGGCGGTTATTGTCCCTGGCGTTGAAGATTTTGGTATTGTCGCCGTTGAAGCCCAATCTTGGGGTAGGCCGGTTCTGGCCCAAAAAGCGGGCGGGGTAGTTGAGACGGTTGTTGAAGGTAAAACCGGCTATTTCTTTACCGAATCATCAGCCGCTAGTTTAGTCTCCCTCCTAAAAAAAGTTGACCTTTCGAAAATAAAATCTGATGATTGTAGGGAAAACGCCCGAAAGTTTAGTAAAATAAACTTCCAGCGGCAGTTTAAAAAGACTGTTGTGCGTCTTTGGGAAGAGAAACGCATATAAAATGTTTTACGAGATTACAAAAAGATTAATCGATATTGCCTCTGCCTTTTCGGTCCTCGTTGTCTTTCTACCCCTAATGCTTTTAATCGCTCTTGCTATAAAGCTTGACTCTTCCGGCCCAGTGATCTTCAAACACCGCCGGGTCGGTAAAAACGGTCGAATCTTTTATCTCTGGAAGTTTCGCTCGATGTATGAAAACCCCGACCGCTATATT
>CAZKPQ010000102.1:0-1716 GCA_964554695.1 uncultured Gammaproteobacteria bacterium
TTATCGCTTCTTTATCCCTTTAGCTTTTTTATCTAGCCTAGCTTGGCACGCCGATCCCAGCCTGTTGGTTGTTTCCCTCGCGTCTCTTTTTGTTTTTCTCTTCTTTCGCGTCTCCCTTCTTCGTCCTCAAGTTCTTTGGGCTCTTTTAATTCTTGCCCTCTCAATCCTTCCCCCTCTTCTATTCGAGATTCGCCATCCCGGGGCCGTAACTGGACCGTATCTTCAAACTCTTTCCCGCCTGACAACCAGTTCGGCTTCAGCTGCTCCCAGCTTTCTTCCTTCGGTTAGCCCTCTAGCCCTTCTGGAAGGAATAACTAAAGTTTTTTACCTGGCTCCAAGCCAATTTGCCGGTGAATATCTCTGTCATTGTTTGCCTAAAACTCCTCCATTCTTCTATCCCTTATCAGCTTTCTTCGTCATTCCGCTTCTTCTTTTACCCGTCTTTTTTGTATTTCAAAACCGCGCAAATCTTGCTAAAGCCTCCCCCTTAGTCATTCTTTACCTTTTTCTCTTAGCCTACGTTGGCGGTATCGCCTTCTTTTCCGTCTTTTTTCAAACCAAGGTTGTTCAACAGTACCTACCGGTAATTACCCCAGTTCTTTTTCTTCTTGCTGGCTACACTTTAAGAACGCTTCTTTCAAAAAGTCGTCTTCTTGCCATCGGCCTCGTCGCGATCTTTTTCTCGGTTAATCTGTTGGCCTTTAAAAACTCTAGCCTTTACATCACCCTTTCTGATAAGGTCCAAGTAGCTAATTGGATTTACGCCCGAACTGGAACTGGGCCCTTTGCCATTTACTCACAAGGTGGCCAGCTAGGGGAGAAGTGTTGTCTCGATGGTATCGGTGGTCTTCTCTTTCTTCAAAATAAGTTTCCTGTCAATTATTCATATTACGCACATTGGGACTGGGTTTACCAAGCCTACAGCCTCTACAACGTAAAAACTACCACCGATCCGGTTGCTAACAACTTTACTCTCTTTGTCTATCCGGATTTCGCTCCCCCCCAAAATCCCACCACCGGCTCTCTTTATCCTTACTTTGTTTCCGGTCACCTCGGTGTCGTTCAAACTCCAACCGCCTTAACTCTTCATCCAAACCAGCCATGAAAGACCAATCTAATTTCCTAAGTAAAGCCCTTCCCCCAATTCTTTTTCTCCTCTATTTTTCCACTCGGCTACTTGGGCTCCTGTCTTTACCGGTTTTTCTTGATGAATCACTCTACCTTCGGATGACCCTGGACCTTATCTCTAGGGGCGAAACTTGGGTTTCTTTCACTGATGGCAAAGAGCCCCTCTTTTTTTGGGCCCTGTCCATTTTTCTCAATTTTTCAGACGATCCGCTCTTTGCCGGCCGGCTCTTCTCCATTGTTGCTGGCTTCTTAACTCTTGTCTTTGCCCATCTTCTAGTGCAGTCCCTTTTTAATCGCCGGGTTGCTTTAGTCGCCGCTCTAATGTTTATTTGCTCTCCCTTCCTCTTTTTCTATCAGCGACTAGCTATCCTCGATTCCTTTTTAACACTTCTTCTAACAGCGACGACTTTTTTCTTAGTTAAGATATTTACTTCAAGAAAACCCTCGAAAAATATATTAGTCGCTGCTGGTATTACTCTTGGATTAGCTCTAATTACTAAAACTATCTCAGAGCTCTATCTATTTGTTTTGCCCTATGCCTTTCTCCTGCTGGGTACCCGCTCCTTAAAAGATCTCGCTCGAGTTTCC
>CAZKPQ010000103.1:0-1557 GCA_964554695.1 uncultured Gammaproteobacteria bacterium
TCATCTAACGCATTTGAGTATAACAGCCGAAAAACCTAAAATACAAACGGATATGCGATTTGACATCATTACTCTTTTCCCGGAGATGTTTTCTGGACCGTTTGACTACAGCATTATTCGTAGGGCAAAGGAAAAGTCGCTGGTTACAATTAAACTTCAGAATTTACGGGAATTTGCGATAGACGAAAGGGGAACAGTTGATGACCGGCCCTACGGCGGAGGAGTAGGAATGATACTTCGGGTAGAACCAATTTACGAAGCGGTAATAAAAGTTAAACAATCCAACTTGCGTACCAAAGTTATTCTAACCGACCCTAGAGGTTCTAAATTTACCCAAAAGAAAGCACAGGAGTTATTGGAATTGGAACAGCTCGTTATCGTCTGCGGAAGGTACGAAGGTGTGGACGAGAGGGTAAGAGAAAACATAGCTGACGAGGCAATTAGTGTCGGAGACTATGTTTTAACTGGTGGCGAAATTCCTGCCATGGCGATTGTTGATGCAGTGACGAGACTGATCCCGGGAGTTTTAGAAAAGCCTGAGGCGACACAAATTGAATCATTTAGCGACTTAGCTGAGGGGGTCGCGGGGTCGTCCTTGGAGTTTCCTCAATACACTAGACCAGAAGAGTATATGAATTGGAAGGTCCCGGAAATTCTTTTATCTGGCGACCACAAAAAGATCGAAGCCTGGCGAGACAGCTCAAAGTCGAAGCAAAAAAATTACGAGGATAGTTGATATAAGGACAGAGATAGCAATGTACTCAAAGAGAATTTTGTCAGAGAAATCACCGTCTTGAATGTGGTGGAAAATCCCCCAGAAGACATAGAGAACAGCCATTAGAAAGACCACGGCAATTTGGGAAGCGGTGTCAAACTGAAAGTAAAGTAATCCACCAAGTCCCATCCCCAGAATAAGAGCAAGAATAAGGAACTCGACACCATGGCGGACTACGTGAGCAATTTTTCGCTTTGCCATTAGAGTGTCAAGCCAGGCTTAGTAATTAAATTCATAGCCACTAGAACGACTATTAAGATAAGCATATGGGCAAAATTGTGGCCGGAGAGACGAACGGCTTTCTTACGGTAAATTACGAAACTATCCACAATAAGAATAGCAACCAGGATGCCTATAAGAACGTAGGAAAGGGTTTTAGTAACAGTTAAGAGATCGAAGCGGGCACCACGAACGCCTTCGTAGGTATTAAGAATTATGCCTTGACTGGGAACAGGACTCGGAGTCGGCTCATTGGGACTAGCTGGAGGAGTTTCTTTTGCTGGAGAGGGGGTAGCCGGAGTGGCTTCAGTTGGCGTTGGGGTTGGCTCGGGGGCAGGCGGAGGGGTCTTTGTAGGAGTAGGTTCAGGTTCTGGAGCAGGAGACGAAGCAGGCGAAGGAGGTGTAACGGCGGGAGCAGACCCAGCTCTAGCACCGAACATTTGGACGACTAAAGTAGTTTCATCGTTCCCATATTTGCCGTTAACAACGGCAAACCCGACGTCCTTAAAGCGGGAATTTAAAAGGTTGTCGCGGTGACTTGGAGAGTTCATCCAGGCATCAAC
>CAZKPQ010000104.1:0-1521 GCA_964554695.1 uncultured Gammaproteobacteria bacterium
GTGGACTCTTTCCTGGCCAACTTCAAATCTAAATTCCAGACTGTCCTTGTCGATAATAAATATGGTTCCCGATGCTGGGGTAATTGCCATCCCTACCCTGATGCCTGACATTTCCGAAATTATTCCGTTTACCGGACTAACTAAGTCCGCCTCGTCCAATCGGTACTTAGCTATCTCGACTTCCTTTACAGCCGCATTTAACTCCGCCTGTTCAATTTGTCGAAGGAACTTGCTTTGATCATTTATCCCTTGAGGGGAAAGGTTAAACGCTTCAAACCTCCCTCGGGCTTTCTCAAAGTCCGCTAGCTGTCGATCTAATTCTGCTTGGAGAATTTTTCGGTCTAGTGAGGCAATAATTTCTCCTTTCGCCACCTCTTGCCCTTTTCCCTTTCGAATCACCGCCACTTTACCGGAATACGCAAATCGCGCTTCTACTACCTCTGCTCCCACCACCCCAGAAAAAACTCTCCTTGTCATAATGGTTTAACTTGGCTATCTCCCTCTCGAAACTCCAAAGTCCGTATGTTTTTCGCCTCAAAGCAGCCGCCATACATACCCGGACTAAATATACACTCTACAAGGTTATGACCCTTAGCCCGGCGAAGCTCCTTCTCCGCCATTTCTTCCGCCAGGGCTATTTCTTTCTCGTCTTGATAGTCTTTTATCTGGGCCTGGAAACCTTCGTACTCTTTTCCATCAAGCCAGACTTCTTCGTAGGATTTTATACGTACCAATTTGTCTTTAAACTCCACTCCCCGAATGTTGAAAACATTTATTCCAGACTTATCTAGTCCGTGTAAGCTTATCTCCTTTATGTTCTCTCCACTAAAATCTAGTATCGCCTGGTAAGCTCTGACCCCTTCCCAACCCGAGTCAACCACAGCTAGCCTGGCCTTGCTGCTTCCTAAAAGGGTATAAGACGGGCCAATAATTTGATACGTGGGCTCGGTAAGACTTACATGACCTACCACTTTCTTCTCGTTTCTATCTACGCTAACGACTACTTTCCCAAACCCTAAAAGAAACCTGTCATAAGTTACCGGTGAATCTTTGGCCGGGAAGAAGTAACTGAATCCGTCCGCGCTTTCTCTTGGCAGCGTCGCTGGCGCATATTCATAAATCCGATCGAGAAGAATCGCCGATACAAACTTCACTGGCGCTGGTATTTCTTTTATTTCGCCAGTAGTTAAGTCTTCCAAAACGATCTGACTATCTATTTTTTTGCCGTACTTAAAGTAAACGAAGTGGTTCGAATTCTTCAAAAAACCACTTTGCCCTTGGCATTGCTTAATGGTTCCCTGATACCCAATCATTTCAAAGTTCCATGGTGGCTTTCTGGGAATGGTTATATCTCTGGGATAGTCAGCCGGTAGGGGGTCAAGCTCGGCTACTAGATCCGCACAGCTATTGTCCCGGCTCCAGCCTTCCTTAGTATCCTGAAGTTTAAAGTGAATTGTCTCCCTATTTGGCCCGTAGCGAATATCCTCGACACCTTTTACATTAAAAAACAGAGCTTCATCG